>NC_019957.1:300000-394147 GCF_000328565.1 Mycobacterium sp. JS623
TACTGGGAGCTGGCCGGTGACCGCAACCTGCACACCTTCGCCGATGTGCGCAGCCGCGTCGGCAGCAACGCATCGGGGCTGTTCGTGCTGGCCGGGGAGATGTCCACCGCGCGCCGGCGGGTGCTCGACCCGGTGGTGTACGCGGCTGCCGTGGCCCAACTGGACCGCCACTTCACGGTGTCGATCGTGGACTGCGGTTCGACGATGGACGCACCGGTGACCCGCGCCGCGGTCGCCGACCTGGATGCGCTGATCGTGGTGTCCTCGTGCTGGTATGACGGGGCGTCGGCGGCGGGTCAGACCCTGGAGTGGCTGGCCAACAACGGCTACACCGGCCTGCTGCACCGCACCGTGGTCGTCGTCAACAACTCCGATAACCAGGCCAGTAAGCGGGATGTGAAGCTGCTGATCGAACGGTTCGGCAGCCGCGGTCAGAAGGTCATCGAGATGCCCTATGACCGGCATTTGCGCCCGGCCGGGGTGATCGACATCGACAACGAGCTCAGCAAGCACACCCGCCGCCGGGTGCTCGAGATCGCCGCGGCGTTGGCCGAGCACTTCACCGCGACCACCGAGCGGCCCCGGGAGCGCCGATGACCGCCACCGCCGATCGCGGGGTGGCCGGGCGCGACGTGCGGGCCGACACCGGTGTGCCCGCCTCGAGCCGGGTGTCGCTGCTGGTGGGGGAGAGCCATCAGATCGACCTGTTGTTGCCCGCGGCCGTGCCGCTGGCCAAGCTGGCCGACCCGACCCGCGACGCGATCAACCGGCAGCTGCGCGCGATTGGCGCCGAGGAGCTGCCGCGGGGCAACTTCGTGTTCGCCCGCGCCGCGGGCATGACCATGCTGGCGGGCAATCTGTCGCTTTCGGCGCAGGGCGTCAGCGACGCGGAGCTGCTCGCGTTCGTGCCCGCGGCTTCGGCGCAACGCTACGAACCCAACATCGAAAACGTGTCGGCGGCGATCGCCAGGTGGGCCAGGAGCCATTTCCCGGCCGTGTCGGCCGGCGACGCCGCGGCGGTGGCGGTGGCGCTGACGACTGTGGCGCTGATGGTGTCCGGTGCGCTGGTGTGGCGGCAGCGCTGGGCCACGGCGGGGGGATGGCTGACACCGGTGATCTTCGGCGCGGCGGGCCTGGTGCTGATCGCGGTGACGGTGGTGACGGTGCGGATGTCGGCGCCGCTGCCGGCCAGGACGGCGGCGTGCTGGAGTGCGGTGGCGGCGCTGGTGGCGGCGGGGGCCTGCGCACCGCCCGGGCCGCATCCTGGTGCGCCGCATGCGTTTCTGGCGGCGGGGGTGGCGTTGGTGGCCACCGCGCTGGTGGCGCGTTTCACCAGTCGCTACTGGGTGGCCGCGGCGGCGGTGATCACCGTGTCGGTGTCGGTGCTGGCGGCCTCGGCGGCCCGGATGTTCTTCACCGTGCCCGGCCAGCGCATCGCGACGGTGATGCTGATCGCGGTGCTGACGGTGTCGCTGGCCGCGCCGGCGATCGGCAGGCAGCTGGCCAAGGTGCCGCGCCAGAGCTTCGATTCGATCACCGGCAAGGACATGTACACCCGGGCGCCGGGTGAGCCGGAGGACACCATCACCCCGGTCGCCGACGCTCCGCATGACATCACGCTGCGCGGTGAGGAGCTCGCCGAGGTGGCCCGCCGCTCTAACCGGGTGCTGACCGGGCTGCTGCTCGGCAATGCGCTGGTGCAGGTGGTGTCGTCGTGGTGTGCCATTCATCCCGGCGTGGGTGCGCAGTGGCCGTTCGTGGTGGTGGTGGCGACCGTCGCGGTGATCCTGGTGTTGCGGGCGCGCGCGTTTCGCGACCGCCGCCATGCGATCACGGTGGTGACGGGTGGGGCGGTGTCGTTGTTCGCGATCCCGGTCCACTACGGCATCGCCGCCGACGCGGCGTCGGTGACCGGGCTGTGGGCCGGGGCGGTCGTGCTCGGCATCGCGGTGTGCGCGCTGCTCGGCGGGACGGTGATCCCGAACCGGAACTTCTCCGAACCGGTGCGCGAGCTCGTCGAATATGTCGAGTACGTGGCGACCACCGCGGTGATCGTGTTCGCGGCGTGGGCGATCGATCTGCTGCATTTCGTCAGGTACCACTGATGCGGATGCGTTCGGCCGCTGCGGGTTTCGGCGCGGCGGTCCTGCTGGGGGCCAACGTGGCCGCACCGCCTGCGGCGTTGGCGATCGGCCCGCCGGTGATCGATCCGGGTGCGCTGCCGCCGCCGGAGACGCCGGGGCCCGTCGAGGAGATGCGCCAGACCGAGGCCTGCATCAACCCGGTGGTGATCGCCGATCCCGACGTCACCCAGCCGGCGCCGGGCAACGTGATGCTGTCGGTGCCGCAGGCCTGGCAGTTCTCCACCGGCGCCGGGGTGACGGTGGCGGTCATCGACACCGGGGTGACGCCTAATCCTCGGTTTCCGGCGCTGTTCGCCGGCGGCGACTACGTGCAGGGGCTGGCGGGCGGCGGGTTGACCGACTGCGAGAATCACGGCACCGCGGTGGCCAGCATCATCGGCGCCGCGCCGTCCAATCCGGCGGATCGCCCGCCGACCAAGCCGCTGGGTGCGCCGCCGGTCGGGCCGCCGCCGGCGGTGCCCGCCAACCCGGCTCCGACCAGTGCGCCGCCGCCACCCCCGCCGCCGCAGACGATCACGGTGATCGCGCCGCCGCCACCGCCCCCGCCACCTCCGCCGCCCGAGGGTGATGCGCCTGCCGACGGAGCCGCCGATCCCGCCGCGGCCGCGCCGCTGGTGCCCGGTCCGCCGCCGGGCGGCCCCGATGGCGTGGTCGGGGTGGCGCCGGACGCCGCGTTGATCTCGATCCGGCAGGCGTCGGTGGCGTTCGCGCCGGCGCATCCGACGCCGGAGGAGCAGTCGCTGCACCGCAAGGCCGGTGACATCCTGTCGCTGGCCAAGGCCATCCGCACCGCCGCCGATCTGGGCGCCAAGGTCATCAACGTGTCGCTGGCGTCGTGCACCAACGCCGCGGCGCCGGTCAACCAGGACCCGCTGGGTGCGGCGGTGCGGTATGCCGCCGTCGACAAGGACGCGGTGATCGTGGCCGCGGCGGGTAACCGCAACGATCCGCTGCAGCCCGACTGCGGGCAGAATCCGGCGTTCAATCCGCTCAACCCCGCCGACCCGCGGGACTGGGCCGGGGTGCGCACGATCGTCAGCCCGGCGTGGTTCTCCGACTACGTGCTCTCGGTGGCCGCGGTCACTCCGGGCGGGCTGCCGATGCCTGACTCCATCAACGGCCCGTGGGTGGGGGTGGCCGCGCCCGGCGCCCGGATCATGGGCCTGTCCAGCGTCAACGGCGCTGCGGTCAACGCTTCGCCGGCCAAGGATCCCGGCACCGGCAACGGCATGTGGGGGACGAGTTTCTCGGCGGCCTACGTGTCGGGCGTGGCGGCGCTGGTGCGCGCCAAGTTTCCGAATCTGACTGCGCACCAAGTGATCCGGCGGATCACCGAGACCGCGCACAACCCGGCGCACGGGGTGGACAACCAGGTCGGGCACGGGGTGGTCGATCCGGTCGCCGCGCTGACCTTCGACGTGACGCCCGGCGACCCGAAACCCGCCGAGCATCTGAGCAGCGCCCTGCACGTGCCGCCGCCGCCGCCCGGGCCGGATCTGCGGCCGCGTAACGTGGCGCTGATCGGGGTGGGGGCCGCGATCGGGTTGGCGCTCATCGTCGCGGCGGTGGCCGGGATCCGCAGGAGGATGTCGTGAAGGCGCGCACCGTGGCGCTGCGGCCGGCGCTGGGTGCTGTGGTGGCCGCCGAGGTCGTCGCGCTGGCCGCGTTCACCGCGCTGCCGCCGGGCCGGTCGGGCTGGTGGCCGGCGGCGGTGATCACCGCGGTGGCGGTGGTGACGCTGGTGGTCACGGTGCACCGGCGCAACGCCGTGAGTTGGGTTGCCGCCCAAGCACGCTGGCGACGTCAGCGCCGATTCGCCAGCCCCGTCGGCGCCGCGGTCGACATCAACCACGGCGGCCACGTCTACGGGGTGCGCACCGCCGGCGAGGAGGCCGTCACGATGCTGCGCATCGACGGGCGCGCCGACAGCCCGACGTTTCTGCGCAGCGCGGCAACCCTGCACACCACCAACACGGTGCCGCTGCGGGTACTCATCGACCATCTCGAGCAGCCCGGCGGCCTGCACCTGGAACTCGACATCGTCAACGACGGCTACCGGGTGGTGCCCCAGAGCGGATACCCGCCGCTGTATTCCACGCTGCTGGCCGACCGGTCGGCGGCCGGGCAGCGCACCACCTGGCTGATCGTGCGGCTGATCCTGCCCGAGTCGGTGGCCGGCCTGTCCTACCGGCACTCGATCGGCACGGCCGCGGCCGCGGCGTCTGACCGGATCCTCAAAGCTCTGCTGCAGCAGGGGATTCGGGCGGTGCCGTGCAACGCCGAGGAACACGACGCGGCGCTCGCTGCGCTGGGGGTCGGGCTGGCGGCGCCGCCGCCGCGGCCTGCGGTTGCGGTGGCCGACGAGGAGATCGCGCCCGACGTGCTCGAGGAGCCCGGCTACGACGAACTGGAGTCCGAGGTGTTCGCCGGTGTCGGCGCACCCGCCGAGCCGGTGGCCGACGTCGGTGAGCACAGCGACGCACGTCCGGTGCGGGTGCGCCCCACAGCCAATGTGGGGTGGCGCACCATCAACACCAGGCCGGGCTATCTGACGACGTACTACTTCTCCGCCGAGGACATCACCACCGAGAGCCTGAATGCGATGTGGGCGCTGCGCAGCGATCACGTGGTCCAGATGACGACGCTGCGCAAGCAGCGCGACGGGAAGATCGCGGTGTCGGCGCTGGTACGCACCACCGACCCGCAAGCCACCCAGCAGCCGCCCACGCTGTTCCTCAATCCGCTGCCAGGCGACCAATATTCGGCCGCACTCGCCGCCGCCCCGACATCGCGGCCCCGGCTGGCCCTGCCGCGGCGGGTGCTGAAGGCGCGCGACGAGCTGGCCATCCCGATCGGGGCGACCGGTGTGCTGGTGGGCGCGGCGATCAGCGACGACCCCGCCGCACGCCCACCGATGCAGCGCGACGACCTGGTGATGTGGCCGTTGACCGATCCGCAGCGCGCCACCCGCATCACCATGGACACGTCGGCGTTTTATCTGCGGCAACTGTTGATCCGCGCCGCGGCGTGCGGGGAGCGCATCGTCATCTACTCCGAGGAGCCGCGCCGCTGGTATTCGCTGGCCCAGCGGCACCTCAGCGTCGTCGAGCCGGGCAGGCATGCGGACTTCGTGCCGACGATCATCGTCAACGACCACTCCCAGATCGTGCCCTCGGCGGGACTGTCCTCGACGGTGATCACGTTGGGCCACAACCCATCTGAGGCCGCCCGACCCGACGTGTTGTTCCAGCAGACCTCGGAGAACACGGTGCGGATCACCGCCGGCGCGCGCGTCGTCGACATCGCGATGGTGGTGTTCCGTCAGGAACAGACATGGACGGGGTAGGTGGGTCGAGTGACGTCATCTCGTCGTCTCTCGTTCGTCATCGGCTGCTCGCTCAAGTTCGAAATCGCAACTTTCCCAGTGAAACCGGACCTATCCGTCAAGCGCACGACCGAGCGGCCGCCGGTGATCGGCGATGTCGGTGGAAGACCCAACAGGCGCCAGCCTCTGTATTGCAGGCGACGTTGCGGCCAGCCGGGGCGGTCACGGGTGCGGCTCCTCGTGTGCCAAGGGCGGTAAAGCCACGCGATGCATGTTGGTCAGCGGGCGACGAGGTCGAACTCGTTGCCTTCAGGGTCGATGAAGCTGATCCACCGGTTGTTGTTGTCGGCCAGAGATCGGATCTCTTTGGCGCCCAGCCCCATCAGCCGGTCGGCTTCGGCCCGTACGTCGGCGGCCTGCAGGTCGAAGTGCAACCGGTTCTTGACCGTCTTGCCCTCGGGAACCTTGTGAAACATCAGCAAGGGTCCGCGCTCGGCGTCGGCCCCCGCGGCGATCGACGCGAAGTCTTCGGTGGCCCCGTCGTCGACGGTGCGATGTAAGGCCTGAGCCCAAAAGTTCGCGAGTCCAGCAGCGTCAACGGCGTCAACGCTGATGCCCAGTACCGAGATGCTCATATACGTCCCTCCGGTCCAGGCAAGAGATGGCTTTCTTGGCCATTGGGGGATACTCCCTGCCGTCGTTGGGGTTTGGTGACTGTGCTGTCGGGTCGCGACGGTGGTGTTCATCGCCTGCCGCCGTCGATGGCCACGTCAGTACCGGTGATGTAGGACGCTCGGGGGGACGCCAGAAACCCGATGAGGTCGGCGACCTCCTGTGGTTCACCGGCGCGGCGCAGCACGGTGGTCTCACCAATGGCGTCGAACAGTTCCCGTTCGGCTGCGTTGGTATAGACCGGACCTGGCGAGATGGAGTTGACGCGGACGCCGACGGGTCCGAATTCGGCCGACCAGGAACGGGTCAGCGAGGCCAAGGCGGCTTTGGTGGCGCCGTAGGCGGCGGTTGTGGGCTGACCGACAGCGCCGGCCCGGCTGGCCACATTGACGATCGCGCCGTGTCCGCGGGCCACCATCTTCGGTGCTAATACCGACACCAGCAGGTAGGGGGCTTGCACGTTCGTGGCGAACAATTGATTGAGGGTGTTGGCGGCCAGCTTTTCTGTCGGGCCGAACCAGGCGAATCCCGCGTTGTTGACCAGGATGTCCACCTCGCCGACCTGGGTGGCCAGTCGCAGCGCCTCTGTAGGTTGAGTCAGGTCGGCGCCCACGAATCGCGCTGAGCCTCCGGCACTTTCGATCTCTTTGACCACTGCCGCGCCCCGCCCGACGTCGCGGCCGTGGACGATCACCGTGGCGCCTTGCGCGGCCAGTTGTAGCGCCGCGGCCTGACCGATCCCCGACGTCGCGCCGGTGACCAGTGCAACTTTGCCTACCAAATCCCGGCCGTCAGTGGGGGCTGTCATGGTGACTCCTCAAATTTGTACTGACCTGTCTAATCCTCTAGACGCAACGCAGGCCTGTCGCCGACTATTCCGGCCTCGCCCGCGCAACCGGAACGTCTTCCCGCATGCTCGTCGTCGCGCTGACGGTCAGCCGGATCGCTCAATCATCTTGCGCTGCAGGGACTACCGTGGTTCGTGCCGCGGCGTGGAAGGCCTCCAGTTCGCCGTCGATGTCCGGGCCGGTCGGCTGATAGATGATCTCGGTGATGTGTTGCGCGGAGAGCTGTCTGATTCGGCGGCCGACGTCGTGGCCGGTGCCGGTGAGGGTTGTCGTGGTGATGGCCTTCCAGCTGCCGGCTGTCCAGGCGGCGGTGTCGGCGCGGTTGAGGGCGATGAGATGCTGGTCGTGCACGGCGAAGTGGCGATCCCGCGGTGGGGTGGCGTTGATGGTGTCAAGCCACGCCGCCCCGCCAGGCAGTGCGGTGACGTCGCCGCCGAATTCATAGGCGGCGTGGTAGGCCAGGGCGTTTCCGGGCCCCGCCGCCGCCTGCACCCGCGGCGAGTCCAGCGGCTCACCGTCGGCGAGCACGGTGCCGTGTACGCCAAGCGCGGCCCAATCAAACCGCGCGGCGAAGGCCGTCTGGCCGTTGACCGTGAACAAACCGTCGGCCAGCTCTTCGGCGATGGCGAGCCCCTTGGGGCCCAGCGCCGAGATCAGGATCGGCACGTCGATGGGGCGCTCGGGTGCATGCCCGTCGGGGTGCATCATCTGCATCCGGTCGCCTTGCCAGGCGACGGTCGCACCCGCGAGCAGAGCGCGGAACGCGGCTACATAGTCGCGCAGATATGACCATGTGGTCGGTGCGGCGCCCAGCGCGCGGGCGCCCGCGAAGCCGGTGCCAAACGCGACCGCGACCCGGCCCGGCGCCAGCGCCTCCAGTGCTGCGGTGGCTGAGGCGTTCACCATGGGGTGGCGCAGGCTGGGCACGAGCACACCGGGGCCCAAGCCGATCCTGGTGGTGCGTTCGGCCGCCAGCGCCAGCATCATCCACACATCGGGGCTTTCGTGCGGTGTGTCGAACAACCACGCTCGGTCGTAACCGAGCTGTTCGGCGGCCACAATGTGCTCAGCTGAGCTCAACGAGGTCGCAAACTGGGCCGAGATCTTCATGGCCGGCACCCGATCAAGTCTGCTCGCCGACGGTCGCGCCGGCATGCGTGAGTGCAATCGGCTCGAGCACCATGATCGGGATGTCGCGGCCACCTGCTAGCCGTCGGTATTCGGGAAAGTGCGGCCAGAACCGCTCGGCGACCGTCCAGTAGTATCGCTTCTCTTTGCCGCTGACCTCACGGGCCTGAAACACCGGAACACTCGCACCGTCCTGAAGTCGAACCGTGGGGTGGGCAACAAGATTGGCATACCGCGACGGGTTGGTAAGCGACTCGCCCGCTGATGCCACCGCGACGTACCGGTCACCGTCGACGATGCGCATCACCGGGTTCTTGCGAACCTTGCCCGATTTCGCACCCACCGACGTCAGGATCACCACCGGGCGTCCTTTTAGCGGTGCGCCCGCGACGCCGCCGCTGGCTTCGTAGTCAGCCACCTGCGTACGTACCCATTCCGACTGGCTGGGTACGTACTGCCCATCAACGCCGCTTCCGGTGTCGCAGTCGGCGTTCAAACTCGTCTCCTCGCCCCAAATGGTGTCGTCGATGGCCGTCAGACCTGGGCAAAGCCGCCGTCGACGCTCAGCTCGGCGCCGGCCACGAAGCTGCTGTCGTCAGAGGCCAAGAACAACGCGGCTGCCGCGATCTCTTCAGGGCGGCCCATCCGCTTCAGTGGTATCGCCGCGGCGAACGTCGCCCGGATCTGGTCGGCTTCCTCCGGGGAGCTCGCCTGGCCGTCCATGATGGGGGTATCGATCGGGCCCGGGCTCAATGTGTTGAACCGGACACCACGGTCGTTGAACTCCCGGGTCCACGTCCGCACGTAGGAGCGCAGGGCGGCCTTGGTGGCGCTGTAGGTGCTGTAACCAGTAATCCCGACGTAACCGGCCACCGAGCCGACCAGAACGACGGAGCCGCCCTCACGCACCAAAGGCAGCGCCTTCTGCACCGTGAACAGGGCTCCCCGGGCGTTGAGGTCGAAGGTCAGGTCGAAGTTCTCCTCGGTGACCTTGCCCAGTTCCTCAGGCTCCACCCGGCCCGAGTTCACCAGCAGGATGTCCAGCCCACCCTTTTCCGCCAGGACCGTCGCGAACAGCCGCTCCAAGTCTGCACTTTTCGTACTGTCGACGGCGAGCGTGGTCACGCCCTCTCCGATCAGCGCCTTGGCCTTGTCCAATTCGGATTGCCGGCGCCCGGTGATGAACACATAGGCGCCTTCGTCAACGAATCTCTGCGCGCTCGCCAGCCCGATACCGCTGCTGCCGCCGGTGATCACGGCGACCTTGCCATCCAGTCGTGCCATCAGTTCATCCTCATTTCCAATGCGTTGGGAGACGTTTCAAGCCGCGCCCGTCTATGCGACAACGCTGTCGTTGCGCGGAAACCGTTGGATGCCAGGGCATCCCGCCCGCATCGTGGGTGTCATCGGGTCAGGCCCGCGTCGGGAAAACGGCGCCGAACATGGGCAGCCCGCTGATGGACTCATCGTGGGTTGCCTCGTCTTGGATGACATCCCAGTGCTCAGCGAGAAGACCGTTTTCGATCCGGACGACGTCGGCCACGATCCAATCGGCGGGCTGCCCGACGTTGCGGAACCGGCCGTGCAACATCACGTAGTCACCGCCCGCGACGACAAGCCCGTTCTCGTAACGCATATCAGGCGGCGAGGCCTTCACGAGCTCGAACAAGCCCTCACGCCCCGGCGCGATGTGGGCGCTGTGCTGGACGTAGTCGGGCGACCAAAACCTCTGTGCGCCCGCGTAATCACGCCGGTTGAACAACGTGTCGAACGCTTCCAGGACGAACGCACGGTTCCGATCCTCTACTGCTGTGGCCATGATCCGCCTCCTTCACCACCTTTGAACAGACCGGTACAAACAATAATTCCTGCTGGGGTCTGCGTCAAGGCGTGACACGCGATGCCACGCAGAAACGCCCAGGACACGAGGCGTTGGCGGGAAACTTGACAACACTTATCAGACAGCTCTGTCTGATAGGCTGATGCGGTGGCGACGAAGACAGCAGAACGGCCATCGGCGCGCGAGCGACTGCTCGCCGCGGCCGACGAGCTGTTCTACCGCGACGGCGTGCATTCCACCGGAATCGACGCCGTCATCGAGAAGGCGGGAGTCGCAAAAGGCTCCCTGTACTACATTTTCGGCGGGAAGGACGAGCTGGTCGCCGCCTACCTCCGTGGGCGCCACGAACGATTCCGCCAGCAGGTCGAAAACGCCCAGTCCGGTATCGACGATCCGGCCGACAAAATCCTGGCACTCTTCGATGCGCTCGCTGATTACGTATCGCTTCCGGAGTTCCGGGGCTGCCCCTTCGACAGCGCGGCAGCCGAAGCGCCGACAGGGCAGTGCCAGGTGCTGGCGATCAAGGAGTACCGCGATTGGTTGCATCAGTCCGTACTCCAACTCGCCGCAGACACAGGAGTGCCCGACTCCCAGGCGCTGGCCGAAGCCCTCATCGTCCTGTACAACGGGGCGCTGGCGACGGCAAACACGGGACCGCCCTCGCGCGCCGCCGCGATGACAGCTAAACGTCTTGCGCGGCTGACCCTCGCAGCGGCGAAAGCCTCGAGCTCAGTCTGATTCCGGCAAGAAGCTGGGCGGGCGGCGGCACAGGTTGACGCGCGCCCAGCACACACCGAAGTCTCCACTGGCGGCGGCGCCGGAAGGGGCGGCCGCATCACGTAGCGAGACCTCGCGACGTTCGACTGTCCCCCCGAGCCCCGAAATCTCAGGGGGCTCAGGCGAAATCTGCCGGCGACTTCGGACTTGGACTTCTGATTGACCGACACGGTGAGCGCACCATCCAGTAGCGTGTTGATAAGCGCCGGTGCCGGCCACCACTGAACGTCCTCTGTCGAGCCGAACACTGCGCTCCCGGGTTGAGTCAAAGTCGTTGTCGGTGTGAGGATTACGGCGGATCGTTTCCAGCCGAGTGCAAACTCACCTAGCGGCGTGAACATAAGCGAGCCGTCTGTCTATATCCGCTGGCAGTTTGGCCATCGACTCGCGACGTTGGGTTGCCGTGCGCAAAGACGACGGCATCGCCCTGGCCCTCATCGACCTCGGCCATCCGCCTCCCGTTGACCTCGCGATACTGCAGTCGCCTATACGGTTTCGCTCCAAACACGTCGTGCCTCCTAGTCAGCCGGCATTTCTCCTGGCTTATCGGTTGGTGGGCAGCGGCGCGTTGGCAGCGACGAGGCGTCGGTCGCGCATTTCGTGCCAGAAGTCGTCGGGGATCTTGGTATCGAGCGCCGCGTAGTCTTCTGCGATGCGTTCAGGCCTGCTGGCGCCGGGGATGACCGCGGCGGTGGCCGGGTGAGCGAGCGAGAACTGCAACGCGGCGGCCTTGAGGGGGACGTCGTACCGGTGTGCGATGTCGGTGATGCGGGCGACTTCGGCACTGATCTGTGCTGGAGCAGTTTGGTACTCGTAGCGGGTGCCGCCGGCGAGGATACCGGAGTTGTAGGGGCCACCGATGACGATGTCAATGCCTTGGGCGGCCGCGATCGGCATCAGACGCTGCAGCGCGTGCTCATGGTCAAGCAGCGTGTAGCGGCCCGCCAGCAGCACGCTGTCCGGTTGTGCCTCGGTCAGGCCCAACGTGAATTCGACTGGCTCGGTGAGGTTTACGCCCAGGCCCCAGCCTTTGATGACGCCCTGGTCGCGCAACCGGGTCAGGGCGCGGAATGCTCCGGTGCGGGCGGTTTCCAACTGCGCCAGCCACGCATCGCCGTGAAAATCTTGTGCGGGGTCGTGCACGAAGACGAAGTCCAGCCGGTCGGCTCCAAGGCGATTGAGGCTGCCCTCGATCGATTTCAGTGCACCCTTTTCCGTGTAGTCATAGACGACACGGTTGGGCCGCCCGAACTTGAACATCTCGGAATCGTGCTCGTCGGTGTCGATCTCGTCCAGGACGAGCCGGCCCACCTTGGTGCTCAACACGTAGTCATCGCGGTCGTGTTGGGCGAGGTACTTGCCTAAGCGGATCTCTGCTAGACCGGCGCCGTACATCGGTGCCGTGTCGAAAAAGCGGGTGCCATGGTTCCAGGCCGCATCCACCGTCGCCGCAGCCTCGTGGTCGGGAATGTCGCGGAACATGTTGCCCAACGGGGCAGTACCGAAACCCAGCGGGCCGTTCCCCAATAAGTCTCTGATACTCATCTGAACGCTCCTACGCTGTGTCTTTGGAGTGCCGGTTGGTGATGGGCGCCGGGCCGATCGTGCCCTTCGCTGCCCCGCCGAACAGGAGCTGGTCGAGGACCCACACGTCGGCGGGGTGGTCGACGAGATCGCTGATCCCGGCGCGGATCTGCGCGTACGCCGCACCGTCGGCGTGGCCCTGCAGATCCGCCGGCGACGCCCACTTTTCCACCACGAAGACGGTCTTGCCGTCGGTGTGCAGGGAGAACAGTTCGCATCCCGGCTCTTGGTACACGAGCGGCACAATGCCGGCGTAGATGTCGATGACCTCTTGCAGGCGACCAGGTTTCGGGTACACCCGAGCTACCACGATCTTTGTGCTATCGGCCATGATGTGCCCCTTTCTGAAGGTGACGCTTCCTGTCAGACGTGCCAGTGTTCTTTGCGTTGCTGCTGGCCCGGCCGGACAATTCCGCCGGTCGCCTGCTGCCGTAGCGACTAGTGCGGACGGCGAGCGCGTTGGCAGTGGTTGCCGGTCGGAACGCGCGTAGATCGGTTTGTCATGTGGCCCTTGCGAACTCGACCAGTGCGGCGTTGGTGAGCTGCACGCGTTCTTGCTGGATCCAGTGCCCGGCGTCGGGCACCAGCTCGAAGCGACGCAGGTTGGGGATCAGTCCGCGCAGCGAGTGCTCCAATGTGGAGGTGTCGTAGGCGGAGATCACCGGGTCGCGGTCGCCGGCCAGAAACATCGCGGGTGGGGTGATCTGGGCGCCGTCCCAGGGTGCGACGAGTGCCCAGTTGTAGTCGAGGTTGCGATACCAGTTCAGCGGCCCGAAGAAGTCAGCCCTGGCGAACTCTTCGATGTAGGCGGCGATATCGCGCTCGGTCAGCCAGGCGGGTAGCTGCTCGGGGTTGATCCACCCGTCGAAAAAGCGCTGCCCGTGCGGGATCAGCAGCCGCCGGACTTCGGGGTTGTCGCCGGAGAGGCCGAACAGGATGCGCCGAAACGCCCCGCTCAGATCGGACTCGAAGTCTTTCTCGGCGCCCCGGTGCTGAAGATAGAACCAGTAAAAGGTGTCACCGTAGCGCTGCCGTGCGGCGCTCAGGTCGGGCACCGGGGCGCGTGCGGAAAACGGCACGCTGAGCCCGCCCACGCCGCGGACCAGATCCGGGCGCAGCAGGGCGGTGTACCAGGCGACCGGTGCGCCCCAGTCGTGACCGATCACCGTGGCGTTGGGCTCACCGAGCGCGCCGATGAGCCCGACCACGTCGCTGACCAGGTGCAGCATCGTGTAGTCGGCGACAGCGGCTGGGGTGTGGGTACCCGGGTAGCCGCGCTGGTTGGGTGCCACGGCGCGGAAGCCGGCCTCGGCGAGCGCCCGCAGTTGGTGGCGCCACGAATACCAGCATTCCGGGAAGCCGTGCAGCAGCAAGACAAGCGGACCGGTCCCGGCTTCAGCGAGGCGCATCGGGGCTCCGTTGACCTGCACGACGCTGTGCCGGATGTCGATGGCGGCGCCCGAGCGCGGCGCGTCGAGTGACATCACGCCTCCTTCGCTGAACTGATCCAAAGCCTCTGCACCGCAGAGTGAGCCGAGGTGAAGAGGCGGGTGCGGTCGTTAGACCTGTGCCATGCCGCCATCGACGCTGAGTTCGGTTCCGGCCACGAAACTGCTGTCGTCGGAGGCCAAAAACAGGGCGGCGGCGGCGATTTCTTCGGGGCGGCCCATCCGGTTGAGGGGAATCGCCGCCACGAACGCCGCTCTGGTCGCGTCCGGGTCGGCGGTGCTGTCGATCATGGGGGTGTCGATCGGGCCCGGACTCAGGGTGTTGAATCGGATGCCGCGGTCGGTGAACTCGCGAGTCCAGGTCCGGACATAGGAACGCAGGGCGGCCTTGGTGGCGCTGTAGGTGGTGTTGCCGGGCACGCCCAAGGAGTCTGCGACCGAGCCGATCAGAATGACCGAAGCGCCGGTCCGCATCAGTGGGAGCGCCTTTTGCACCGTGAATAGCGTTGCGCGGGCGTTGAGGTCGAAGGTGGCATCGAAGTTCTCTTCGGTGATGTTGCCCAGCTCCTCGGGCTCCACCCGTCCCGAGCCCGCCAGCAGAATGTCCAGCCCGCCCTGCTCCGCCAGGACGGTCGCGAACAGCCGGTCCAGATCCGCGTTGACCGTGACGTCGCCGGCGAGGGTGCTCACGCCGTCGCCGATCAGCGCTTTGGCCTTGTCCAATTCGCTTTGGCGGCGGCCCACGATGAAGACATGGGCGCCTTCATCGACGAACCGCTGTGCGGTCGCCAGCCCGATACCGCTGCTGCCGCCGGTGATCATGGCGGCCTTGCCAGCCAATCGTGCCATCAGTTGATCCTCCAATTGTCGTGTGGTGTGGTGGACGTGCTTATGCGGAGTGCGTTTGTGCGGCCGCCCAGGCGATGCGTCGCAACGTTGTAATGCGAAGCCACAGCCCATGTGGGCGGTCGCGATGTGCTCACCGGGCACGGCTCGTGCACTGGGCGCATCGTGGCCGGCGCCGCGTCAGGCCCGGGTCGGGAAACTGTCGCCGAACATCGGTAGCCCGCTTTTGGATTCCTCGGCGGTGGCCTCGAACTGCAGCACATCCCAGTGTTCGGCGAACACCCCGTCTTCCAGACGCACGATGTCCACGGCGATCCAGCTGGCCGCCAAGCCGGTGTTGGATAACCGGCCGTGGGCCATCACATAGTCGCCGTCGGCGATGATCAGCGCGTTCTCGTAGTGCATCTCCGCCGGTGCGTTTTTGACCAGGTTGAACAGACCGTCTCGGCCCGGCTCGATGTGCGCGCTGTGCTGAATGTAGTCAGGAGACCAGAACCGTTGCGCCGCAGCGTAATCCCGCCGGTTGAACAACGTGTCGAACGCCTCCAGGACCAGCGCCTTGTTCTGCTCCGCGGTGTTTGTCATGGCTATTTTCCTCTCGCTACGGAGATCTGTTGACGATCTCGTACTTAGTACACTACATTGTACGCAGGGCGCCTGTCAAGGAGCCCACGGGCCGCGAACGCGGCGAGGTCACCGCTGACGACGTGGTCGCCGTGGCCATCGGCATCGTTGACCGGCCGCCGCAGTCCGACGACTGGATCGAGGAGAGCGATGAAGTCGATCACCGTGGGCTGACCAGCTGGTTCGAATTTCGGATTCCACGTCCATGCCTGATAGGAGAGGAACACATGATCGTCATTGGCAAAGGTTCGATGATTCGTCCAGATGCACTGACACCACGCGTTATTGACGACGAGATGCGGGTACTGGGAGATCTCAAGGCCGAGGGTGTCGTCAGATCTGCATACCGGCGCTCCGAAGGGCCAGGGTTCTATCTGCTCGCCGAGGGACCCAGCATCGACGCCGTCCGAGAACGAATCGACAACGCCCTGCCCTTCGTCGTCGAGAACCTCGCGACGGTCGAATACGACGCGATCTACGAAATCTGAATCCACGCACAGCAATTGCAGCTTCGCCCCAAGGTCATTGCTCAGCGCGAATCGTGGCGGGGCCGTTGCCAGCGCCCGAGCGAAGGAAGTTTCATCGTGAACCCACATAGCAGCAAGGAAGTTTCATCGTGAACTCGCAGCAGAAGAGCCCGCCGACGTTTGTGTTTGTCCACGGATTCCTCGACGACGCAGCGGTTTGGCGCCCGTTGATCGCGGCGCTTCATGTGTCCGACAGCGAGTCCCGCGCCGTCGACCTGGCCGGCATGAGCGGGCGCCCGCAGGAGGCCGGGCCCTACACCCTGGGCCGCTATGCCAACGATGTGATCGAGTTGATCGACGGACTCAGCGGACCGGTCGTGCTGGTTGGGCACAGCATCGGCACCCTGGTCGCTGAATTGGCGGCCGTCGAACGCCCGGGCAGAGTCGTCGCGTTGGCCCTTCTGACCCCGATGCCGCTGGCAGGTGCGCATCTGCCCGAGGCGGCGGTTGCGCCGTTCAAGAGTGTCGGCGGCAGCGCTGCCGCGCAGCGCGCACTGCGTCTGCAGGCGAGCCCGCATTTCCCGGAGCAGGAGTTGGTCCGTATCAGCGAAGCGGGCGCACAGATCGCGGCCGACGCGATTCCCGGGCTCGTTGATCTGTGGAACTTCGGGGTACCGCAGGGACAAGAACCGTCGACCTTTTCCGGGCCGGTACTGGTCATCAGCGGCGGGGCGGATCCCGTGAGCACCCTCGAAGTGATCCGCGCCGGAGTGATGCCGCGTTTTGAGGGCGCCATATTGCACACGCTGGGCACCGCCGGGCACTGGGTTCACGCCGAGCAGCCTGAAATGGTCGGCAAGCTACTCACCCAATTCGTTGCCACCACCGTGGGGCGGTGAGGGGGAACCGCTCACCCAGACATTCACGTGTGACTCCCATACCATCTGCGCCCAAACGAGCTGCGGGCGGCGGTGAGCAGGAATCTCGTTGCCGCACAGTCGATCCGGGATGGGCGCATGTCTGGACGTTGGGGGGCGCAGGCGCCGTCTAGCTTTCGCGGCTGGCCCGGAGTCCGTCGAGGATGGCGTTGAGGCCGGCTTCGAAATACTCGGTGGGGTCACGCTGGCTGAGTTCATTGGCTCGCTCGATGATCTGGGTCGCCGCCTCATCGCCGATCGCGATGGGGATGAGCCGTTCGCGAACACGAACATCGGTGGTGCGCGGGATTTCCCAGAGCACCGATCCGAACGTGAACATCAACAAGGTGTCGAAGGCGTGCACGGCCTCGGTGCCCGTGAACCCGCCCTCGGCGAGTGCGGCAAGCATTCGGGCGTAGAAGCGGGCGACGCCGATGACCGGCGTGGGCCGCAGCACACAAAGTACGGCAATGCCGGGATGCTCGAGCAGGAGCCGCCGCAGATGCCGGAACAGGTCGGCCACTTGCTGGTCCCAGGAGCCGCCGGCGTCGAGATCCCGAAGACCCGGTCCGAGAACAGCGTCAACGGCCTGGTCGAGCAGATCGTCTTTGTCTCGGACGTGGCGATAGACCCCCATCGGGCTGAGCCCGCACGCCTCGGCGACACGCCGGATGGTCAACGCGTCGACCCCTTCTCGGTCGACGATGTCGATGGCGGCGGCGACCACGTCATCAGCCGTGACCTCACCTCGTTTGCGGCCCGGGCGCTTCTTAACCGTCGGCATGCGTACAACGTAGCGTATTGACAGTCACTATGCGTACAACGTAGCGTACTTAGTATAGAATCGCGAACAGATCATCCATAACGAAAGGAAGATAGCCATGACGGATATCGCGAGTCCCGCGCTGCGCACCTGGCTGGCCTACTACCAGGCCTGGACCAGTCACGACCTGGACACGGCCATGAGCTACATCGCCGACGACTTCGTCTGCGACACGCCAGCTGGCCGGCTGCAGGGCGCCGAGGCCTACCGCGGTTTCCAGGGCCCGTTCCTGCAGATCCTCACCGGCTCGACAATGATCGCCGCCTTCGGTGACGATGACACCGCGCTCGTCATGTACGACACCGAAACCGGGCCGGTAAAAAGCGCTCCCGGTGCCGAGTGGGTCACCGTCAAGGACGGCAAGATCACCTACAGCCGCAACATCTTCGACAGCGCGCCGATCCTCGCCGCCCTTCAGGCCTCCACGTGAGCGGCACGGGCTCTGCCCATCTCCGCAGCGCGGACTGGGTAGTGCGGGCGGTGTCGGCCACCGCCCGCATGTCATTTGCGAAACTCGGGAGGTGTCATGGTCGAGTTTCACGTTGATCGCACGATCGCCGCATCTCCGGAACGCGTCTTCGACTGGCTAGTTGATCCGGCCAACTTGACCGCCGCTCCGGTGATCCTCACGGTCCGTTGGGTGAAAGTGGGCGCGCGGCGAGAGGCGATCGGGTTTGGCGGGTGGTTTCGCGAACAGATCACGGCCCACGATCGGCCGCGCGCCTACTCCTACCGCGTCGTGCGCTCATTCCCGCCCTTCGATCACGAGGGCGGCACACTGACGTTCACTCCGTCGACCGACGGCACGCACGTCGACTGGCAGACCAGCTACACGCACCCTGCTTACGCCGGAGGCAAGCTGATGGAGGCGGTCAGCCGTCGGCTGCTGCGCTGGAGTTTCCTCGCTGTCCTCGCCAGCTGCGCGAAGGCACTGGAAAGCTAGCGCACGGAATGGGCTCAGTTGGGGCTCGGAAGGCCAGCGGCAGACGCGAAGGCGCGGAGCTCGCGCCCAATGTCGGATCCGGCCGGCTGGTACACCACCTCGGTGACTCCCAACGCAGCCATTCCGGCGATCTTGTCCGACACTTGCTCAGCTGTGCCGGTCAACCCCATGGAGCTGGCAAACGCCATGAGCTCAGCGACGTGCGGCTCGTCACGGGGGTTCGCCTTGATCAGATGCCCCTCGTGGATGACGAGATGTCGCTCACTTTCGGGGTACGCCTCGATCGCCTCTCGCCATGCCCGCCCGCCCGGTAGCGCGTCGACGGCGGCCGCGCCGCCGCGCTCATAGCTCGCGTGATACAGCACGACCGCGGCAGGTCCGGCGGCGTCGATGACCCGCGGCGAGTTCAGGTCCTCGCCCTCGTCGAGCACCGTGCCGAAGGACAACAGCGCCCGCCAATCGGTTACGCCCGCCGCTTCAGGTTGAGGTCGGGCCGCCGAGAAAACGCCGTCGGCCAACTCGGCCGCCACGGCCAGCCCCTTCGGGCCGTCGGCCCCGATCAGGATCGGCACATCAATGGGTCGCTCAGCCCCGAAGCCGGGCAGCTGCAGCATGCGGATCTTGGCCCCCTCCCAATCCGCGGTCTCGCCGGCGAGAAGTGCCTTCAGGCAACGGATGTAGTCGGCGACCTGCCGCCACGGCATCGGCCGCTTGCCCAGTGTTAGCCGACCCGTAAAGCCTGAGCCGATTGCCACCACAACCCGGCCCGGTGCTTGATCCACAAGCTCGGCGATGGCGGCGGCGTTAACCATGGGATGGCGCAGGCTGGGCACCAGCACACCTGGCCCTAGGCCGATGCGCGACGTGCGCTCCGCGCATCGGCTGAGCACCATCCACACGTCGGCCGCCAGGGCCGGAGAGTCATAAAGCCACGCTCGCCTGTAGCCCAGCATTTCGGCTAATGCCACATGCGCCGGGCTGTCAGATGACGTCGCGAATGCGCACGAGATGTCCACGTTCCGACCGTACCGATCACGCCGATCGGAGCACCGCGGGGCGCGCTACCCAACCCGACGACCGAGGCTGAGATGATGCGGCGGCCACCAGTGCTTGCACATCGGCGAAAGATCAATCCGATTACCTTCGTCTTTACGGGGCGGTCTCAACGACGTTGCGCGGTGGCGTCGGCCCGTTGCTACCGAGCAGGCGAACGGGAGTCACGTGACGAAACCGCAGTCGCCCGTCTGAGCCGCACGTGGCATCCCGTACTTCCGATTGAACCTTCAGTCCGGCCACTCCGGAGAAATGGCACGAATTTGAGACGAAACCCGGATGACATCGCGTGAGACAACCTGCATCGCTGCAGGTCAGGGAATCGAGAGATGACACGCGATTTTGGAACCTACAGTAGGAGGTCGTCGGCCGTTGTGGCTACTCAAGTTTTATGTCCAATTCTCCTTCCAAATGTCCACCCGACGTCCAATTGGACATCAAGGTGAGATTCTCGAAATTCGGTGACTCGTTCGAGGAAGCAGCGGCATGTCGGTGCGCTGCCGCGGCATTAGGTGAGCCAAAGGACCGTCGATACGGTTCCTCGTGAGGATGTGGGCTTCCAACTCGCCAGTCGAGCGGCCCGATCGCCGCACCTACGCGCACTGAAGACAGGCCGGCGAGCACGTGGGCCGCGGCCCGCTTGTCGCGGACTGTCCGGCGAGGGCGCGGCGCCCACCGAGCGAGGTACCCGGCGTAGGCTGCGTGCCCCTGCGGCGCCACCGCGCGAACGGCGCCAGATGCATGCTCACGGGGTGTCGTCGACTGCGGCGATATTTGACGGCCCTGCCGCGCCGCCTGCTCATGTCCCTGGCAGGGCTTGGGTGTGTTCGATGGCGACAGCTTGGAGCTTTTGCGGGTCGAGGTCGAGTCGGTTGAGGATGGTGGGCGCGATCTGGGCGGTGCTGACAGTCGTGGTGTCGTCGCGGTGGGTGATGCCCGGTCCCGTAACGATGAGGAGCACGTTCCGATCGGCAGGGGCGAGTCCGCCGTGTTCGGCGATCTTGGTCTTCGAGGTATACACGGTTCCAGGGAGGGTGCTTGCGTAGAGATCGGGGACGCGTGGATCGGTTGGGATGGTGCCGAAGAAGGCCGCGGCGTCCGCCCCGGCGTAAATCTTGTCGGTGCCAGATGCGGTGAACGGTTTGGGTTTCCCCGTGATGTCGTAGCCAACCCCGGTGCGGGATGCTAGGCGGTCTTTGACGAAGGTGGCGGCCTGAGGGGAACGGTCGGCGAACCACATGATCATGGCGTCGTCGTTGACCGAATGCGTGATCAACTTGGGGGTGTCGGGGTGGCTCGCGGCCCATGCGGTGTTGATGTCATCGATGATTGGGCCGTCGTCGATACGGGTCAGGGTCTGCGGCTGCATCGGTGCTTGGCCGTGTTTGGCGGAGACGATGACGGTGGTGGTATCGGTGATTCCGGCGTGATCGATCGCGTCGACGATGCGCCCGATTTGACTGTCGACGTAGCCGAGTGCGGACGCAAGGACGGGGCCTGGGGTGTGTCCGTCGGGGCCGTAGCCGCCCGGTTGGTTGCCGGAGGTGGCGAGCTTCTCGGCTGTGGATACCGATTGGAAGTTCATACCGAGAAGTGCGGGCACGTCGGCTTGCCGTGTGCCTGAATGATCCTTTCCGCCAATCTCGTTGATCACGGAGTCGACCTTGAACGTGTCGTACCGCTGAGTCAGGTTGTTGTCGTCGACCCAGGTATCGCCGTCGCTGGTGCCTGCGGGGCTGCTGTCGACCTCGGGGGTGAACAGATCGTCGATCGTGGTGGCGCCAGGCCCGTTGAGGATGGCGTAGGCGGGGTGCTTGTCGCTCCACGCGGTGCGATGTCCGGCGTCGTGGATGACGGAGAACACGGTGTTGACCTTGAGGTAGGCGCCAGGGGTCAGCGGCCTACAGCTCGTGGGGTCCACCGGCAGTTTGGCTGGATCGATCACCTGGGTCGGGTCTGGCGTCATTTGCAGAACCCCGTCGGGCAGGTTGGGCAGGCCTTGGCCTCCGTCGATCTTGGTGATGTCCTTGTCGAGCTCCTCGGTGAAGCTCACCGCGGCACCGGGTTTCGCACCGGCACAGTTGGTCGTGCCAGCCTCGACGAGGTCGTGGGCGTAGCTGTCGTCGTAGTACACGCCGGTGGTCTTGGGCATTCCGCCGGTGACTTGAGCGAGCAGTCCGGGAAACGAATCGCTGGGGATCGGTGTCTGCGCCGCGGAGTAGTGCACGCCTCGCTCGGTCAGCTTCGCCAACACCGATTGTGGGTGTGCGGCAACGAATCCGGTGAGATCGGATTCGTGCATCCCGTCGATCGATACCAGCACCACGTGCTTCTCCGCGGGTTTGGCGGTGCCGGGCCCACCATGTCCACTCGTACAGCCCGCGCCCGCGGCCGCCACGCAGACCGCCGCAGCCACGGCTCCGACGCGACGCATGCCCATCCGAACTCCGATCACTATGAAAAGTCTGTCGTGAGGCATCTAACGGGATACACAACGAGTGCCGGGTGAACGGAAATAGAACTGCGGGGAACAATTTACGAGTGTTGTCGTACGTGCACATGACTAAGCGCCGGGGATCGGAAGCCTCCGGCATTACCTGGCGCCGATCCTGGACGCGATCAAGTTGAACTACCCGCCGATCGGTATCAATGAGTTCAACACCGCGATGACGCTGCCCAAGGAGATCGCGTACTCAGAGCCGCGTCTGCAACCGCCGGGGGGCTACAAGGACACCACGGTGCCCGGTATCTTCTCCCGCGATACCTTGTTCTCGCACGGCAACCACGAGCCGGGCTGGGTCACGGCGCCAGGCATGCAGGGTGTCGACGTGCAGCCGTTCACCGCGAATATGCTGGCGCCAGAGTCGCTTCGGAGTTGATGGGCGGACCCGACGCTGCGATACCGCAGGCTCCGCCCGCGTTCGGGGCGCCGGCCGGCGGCAACCTGCCAGGCCCGCCGGACGCCTACAGCGAGAACAACCCGTTGCCGCCGCCGTGGTGTATGCAGCCCGGTCCGCCGCCGGTGCCGGCGCCGGGTGTGGCTCCCGGGCCTCCGCCCAGCTTAGGAGCCCCCGTGTCGGCACCGGCCCGGCAGCTACCCAGCTGAAAGACAGGGACAGTGAAGCGGCTACGGAGCATCTCGATCGGGCGGCTCGCATGTCGCAGCGTGGCGCTGGCGGTGGTCGGCACGGTCCTGACAGCGTGTGGGTCGTGGCGTGGTATCGCCAACGTGTCGATTCCGGGCGGACGGGCACCGCTGCGGTCACATGCGATCTACGCGCAGTTGCCGGATACGTTGGCGCTCAACGTCTTGATCCGCCACGGTGGGGCCTGGAGGCCTCGGCGGAGGTAGTCATGGCACGACAGCCTGAGGTTTTCGTTCGCGCTGCAGTCGGCGGAGGCGCGGCTTGATCATCGAAACGATAGATCGAGTTGGACAACAACGACCCACTGGTAACCGAAGTGGGCTCCGACCCCGACCCCGGGCCGTCGGGCTGGCGGGCTTCGAACCCACAACCTCGTCGCCTCGAAGGCGGACGGGCCCGTTTGGTCATCCGGCGTTGGGCACCGTATCCGCCCTATTGCCCTTTGGGGCGCGCTTGTTCAGGCACGTGCGACGCTTCTGACGAGTTGGTCTGTTAGTGCCTGCTGAAACTCGGGATCTTGGGTGTCGCGGCCATCTTCCCAGCGGGTGAGGTTAGCGATCATTGCAGCCCCCAGGATGGCGTTGGCAGCGTCGCGAGAGTCGCTGAACGTGAATTGGTCGGTGGCGGCGCCCTCGTCGAGGAGCTTTCGAAGCGGCGTGGCCAGCTTCGCGTCCTTGGCGGCCATCAGGGTTCCCAGTCGTCCGGTGGCTCCCGCGAAGGAGAGCAGGCCGGCGCATACTCCGGGCTGCTCGCCGAGGAACCCGACGAGCGCGGTTATCGCTGAGCGCAGCTGGACGACTGGTGGCCCAGGGGTTGTGATGGCGAGCTCAATGGTCTCGGCCGCCACGCGCAGGTTCTCTTCCAGGAGGAACGCGACCAGGTCGTCGCGGCCAGAGAAGTGGTAGTACAGCGTTGCGCGAGCTGAGCCAATCAGTGCGGCGATGTCCTCCAGCCGAAGTGCCGGGTCCGGGCGCAGCACCTCCTCGCTCACCCCGACCAGTCGCTCGACCAGCTTGGACGGTGGCCTCCTCATGCGACCAATCATAAGCCACGATCTCGATCAGAGTCGAGATTACAGTGTGGACTTTGATCCAGACTGGGATTACAGTCTGGACTGTGATCCAAGAATCCGGCGCTATCTCGACATCCGCGCAGGCCGGGGTGATCGACACATATGGAGGTGTGGACGTTCTACCAACTCTGACTTCCCCCAACGGCACGAGCACCGCAACCAAGGAGAATCGAGATGCACAAACGCACCGATACCGATCTTGATCAATTCCTCGCCGAGAACCCACCCTGCAGCGGACTGACTCGCCTCGAGATACTCATGCCCACCGGTGTGACGAGGCGTGCCAGCACCATGTCGGCCCTGCTCATGTCGGCTCGGACAGACAGGTCGATGACCGTCAAGAACGCCAACGCAACCCCCGTCGTAGCCGCTAACGGAAGGCTCGTGTGATGCGGGGGGCGGTGAGTGCGTTTCAGCGGTGGCAGTTCCGCGACGGGCGCCCAAATCGGTCGGCAAAGGTCTTAAGCGGCTTGCTCGGCATCGCCTTTGCCGCGGGCATCGGACCCAGCCAAGCCGCCACCATCGAGGTGCGAGGCCGCAAGACCGGGCGCAAGATCTCGTTTCCCATCGTTGTCGTCGACTACGAGGGTGAGCGCTACCTGGTCGCCATGATGGGCGACCAAACGAACTGGGTGCGCAACCTGCGCGCCGACAATCATGCTGTTTTGCAGCGGGGCAAGCGCGAAAACGTGTCCGTGGTGGAGGACTTCTCGAGTAATCGCGCCGCGATATTGCGCCGATACCTTGAGATCTCAGCCGGCGCCCGCCCATTCTTTCCGATCACCCGCCGGGCGCCACTGGGCGACTTCGCGCGCATCGTCGACGAGTATCCAGTGTTTCGGGTCGCCCCAGCTCTCTGAGACGTCGCGCCGGCCGGCGCGGTGGCGGTGCCGTGGTGCCCCGCCCACCACCACATAACCGAACCTTCTCAAGGAGTCCCGCATGACCCTCACGAACTGGTCTGCAGCACTACTGCCCGACTTGACCGGCAAAACGTTCATTGTCACCGGCGCCACAAGCGGGCTGGGCAAAGCCACCGCCGACGCGCTAGCCCACGCAGGCGCACACGTCGTGCTGGCCGTCCGCCACCCCGTCAAAGGACGGGCCGTGGCGAAAGGGATGACGGGAGACACCGAGGTCCGCGAACTCGATCTGAGTTCCCTGTCGTCGGTGCGTGCCTTCGCATCGTCATGGCAGCAACCCATCGATGTCCTGATCAACAACGCCGGCATCATGCAGGTACCTGAAACCCGCACCCCCGACGGCTTCGAACTGCAATTCGGTACCAACCACCTCGGCCACTTCGCACTGACAAATCTGCTGCTGCCCCAGATCCGCGGCCGCATCGTCACACTAAGCTCCTCCCTCCACCGTGGCGCCAAACTGAACCTCGACGACCCCAACTGGCTGCGGCGCCCCTACAACAGCAGCCAGGCCTACAAAGACTCCAAACTGGCGAACCTACTGTTCGCACGCGAACTGCAGCGTCAGCTTTCGGCCTGCGGTAGCCAAATCTTGTCGGTCGCCGCGCACCCCGGAGTTGTGCGCACCGGACTCTTCGGCCACGTCGCGGGCGCATCGGGACTCTTACTCGACATCGGTTCACGCATCGTGGGCCACGGCGTCGATCAGGGCATCCTGCCCACTCTGTTCGCCGCCACCCAGGACATCCCCGGAGGAACATTCATCGGCCCCAAGGGCTTTCAGCAACTACGCGGATTCCCCAGCATCGTCAAGTCGTCGAAGATCGGCACCAACACAGAACTAGGACAACGGCTCTGGCAGCTATCAGAATCGCTGACTGGCGCGCGACTCGACTGCGGGACACCTCGACGTGCGCCGTGAACCATGCCGAACCTGCGCCGTGGAACGAGGTTGATCGCGCCACACCTTCGCTGCTGTCCAGGAGATGTCCTCGGGTTGCGGTGATCGACACCCCCGGGATCATCTCCGCGGGAAGGCGCGCAGGACTCGGCAGTGTGGCTGCAGCGAGCGATCGTGGGCTCAAGCACCGAACCGAACCCGACGAAAACAACGAGGAGGCTGATCATGGTTGGGGCAAAACCCTACGGGCACTTGCGATACCGCAACGTCAACGGTAAGCGGATGGCCTACGTCGATGAGGGCCAGGGCGACGCGATCGTCTTCGCGCACGGCAACCCGACGTCGTCGTATCTGTGGCGCAATGTGATGCCACACCTGGAGCAGCTGGGCCGGCTGGTGGCCTGCGATCTGATCGGGATGGGCGGATCGGACAAGCTGCACCCGTCGGGCCCGGACCGCTACCACTACGCCGAACAGCGCGACTATCTGTTCGCGCTGTGGGACGCACTGGATCTCGGCGACAACGTGACACTGGTACTGCACGACTGGGGTTCAGTGCTGGGTTTCGACTGGGCCAACCAGCACCGCGGCCGGGTACGGGGCATCGCGTTCATGGAAGCCATAGTCACCCCGAGGACGTCCGCGGATTTCCCCAGCGACTTCCGGGAGGCGTTTGCACGCCTTCGGTCCCCCGAGGGCGAGCGGATGGTGCTGGAGCAGAACCTGTTCATCGAGGCTGTGCTGCCCTCCCGGATACAGCGCCGGCTCAGCGACGAAGAAATGGACCACTACCGGGCGCCGTCGCCAAACCCGGTGAAGACCGCCGCCCCACCCTGTCGTGGCCGCGCAACATTCCGATCGACGGCGAGCCGGCCGACGTCGTCGCGGTGATCAACGCCTACAGCAGCTGGCTGGCCGAAAGCAATATGCCCAAGCTGTTCATCAATGCCGAACCGGGCTTCATCGTGCGCGGACCCATCCGCGAGCTCATCAGGACCTGGCCCAACCTGACCGAGACCACCGTCAACGGAACCCAATACATCCCCGAGGACAGCCCCGACGAGATCGGCACCGCCATCGCGGAATTCGTCCGGAAAAACTCCAGCTTCCCCAGTAGACAATCGATCCCTCTGACTGAGTGACGTGATGACGAGTCGACCGATCCTGCCGACCCCGCTGGTGTCCACCGACTGGCTCGCAAACCACCTTGGCGACGCGGATCTGCGGGTACTGGACGCGACTGCGCACCTGGCCGGGCCCGAGTCTGGCAGCACCGTCGGGTGGAGCCTGCGCCCCGGGCGCGACGACTACCTTGCCGCACATATTCCGGGCGCGGCGTTCGCTGACATCATCGAGGATCTATCCGAGCCCGACGGGGGCGCGCTCAGCAAGCCGTCCCCGGCGCGGTTCGCGGTGGCGGCCGGCCGGCTGGGCATCGGCCCGCTCAGTCGGGTGGTGGTCTATGCGCGCGAGGTGCACTGGGCGACCCGAGTATGGTGGCTGTTGCGTGCCAACGGTTTTGACAACGTCGCGGTGCTCGACGGTGGTTTGCGGAAGTGGACCGCTGAGGGGCGGCCGATCACAACCGGCGCGGATAGCTACCCGGGGGCCGAGTTCGTCGGCGAGGCGCGTCCGCGCTTTTTCGCCGAACTCGAGGAGGTCAAGAAGGTGGTCGCTACCGGTTCCGGCGCCTGCCTGATCAACAGCCTCTCGCCGCAGGACCACCACGCCGTCGAGACCAACAACTTCGCCCGTGCCGGCCACATCCCGGGCAGCCTCAACGTGTTTATGGACGCACTGCTCAACCAGGCCGACGGCACGTACAAGTCGGTCGGAGAACTCCGCAAGATCTTCGCCGACGTTCTGTCCCGACCGGGTCGCAAGGTCACTTACTGCGGTGTCGGGATCTCGGCCACAAGTGACGCGCTCGCGCTGACCCTGTTGGGCGAGTCCGACGTGGCGGTCTACGACGGCTCGCTACAGGAATGGACGAGCCACCCCGAGCTCCCCCTCGAAGTCGGCTGACGTGATGGAATTGCGCGAAGGCGCGATGACGTTCGCCCAGAACGGCAGGACTGTCGGCGTAGCTTCTGATGGGTGCTGAAAAAATGACACGAGTTTGAGACAAGGGCTCGATGACAGCGTGTGAGACAACCGGCATCGCCGCAGTTCAAGGGATCGGCGGATGACACTTGATGTGAGATCCTCCAACCCTGTCGGGTCTCAAAACCCTTGTCCTAGTCTCACTTTCGTGTCATCAACGATATCAGGCCAACAGAGAAACGGCCTCTACGTGCGTCATCGATGGGCGACCATCCGCGGTCTCGGGAAAAATGACACGAGCTTGAGACAAAACGCAGATGACACGCCCTGAGACAACTTACATCCCCCCAGGTCAGGGGATCGCAATATGACATCGGAAATGAGAAGCTACAGTAGTTTCTCAAAACCCTTGTCGCAGTCTCAATTAGGACGTCATCTCGATGTCTTTTATGACACCAGTTTGAGAATTTTTGTAGGTGCCCCTTGTCCAACACGCCCGCGACTGCTATCAGCGGGGCGCCGATATTGCGGGCTCAGGCACGCATGGCCCCGATTGGCACTCCCCGTCGACGACATTAACTAGTTTATCTACCAACACCTTTCGGACTCAAAGGCGGTTCCAGCGACGGATCTTGGGGGCGGACGGGTGCTGGTTCATCCGATGAATACGGCGGCGTTACTCATGCATAACGAATGTTATCCATGACTTGCTGACGCGGCGATAGCGCGACACCGGTGACAAGTGCGACGCGTATGCCCCGCGCGAAGCGGTCGGCCAATGAGCCGAGGATCTGGGACTCGTCGTTGTGACGGCAAGGAAAGCTGGGGCGGTGAACAGAGCTAATAATTCGCCGTAGCATTAGCTTTCCTAATGCGAAAACGGGTGACGTATCTGCGTGTTACCGGTGCAGTGGAGTGGCTTTCATTTCCTCTCCTGGCGGCGGTGCCGCGGCTGGGTGACAGGGGAGCGAACAGGTACTCAGTGCAGAGTTGTCGCGTGCCCGCTAACGCAATTCGGCTGTCTGCGTTACAGCCTGGGATCGACAGCGTTGAGCACCAAGACCAATGTGTCGATGCCTAACGACGCGGCCTTGGTCGCGGCCGCGACGACCTCCGCACCGGGCACGAAGGGTAGGAAGAAGGCGATACCAGCGGCCGACGACAGAAGGCCGGAGGCGATCTTCAGCGGGCCGGTGATCTGATGCCCTGAGCGAAGGTCAAACCCACCTTGAACCAAGTCGATCACACCGGTGACCAAAGGTACGGCCCTCTTAAGGAGTTCGCCGACTTGAGGTGACACGTTGAACGCCGCAGCATAGTCCTGACCAGTCGTCTTGATGAGATCGTCGACCACGCCGCTGAGGACGGAGACCCCGTTTTCGAGTGCCTTGCCAAGCACATCGCCGGGGTGGCTGCCGCTTCCGGAACCGCCGGAACTTCCACCGCTACTCGACGAGGAACCTCCCGGGCTGCCGTGCGGAAGAAGCGAACCAAAGAAGTTTTCGACTTGTGTTGCGAAGGAACTGATTCCGTCGGCGACCGCGTGCACGTCCGAGTTCACCTGCGTCGTCACTTGCGTCGTCACTTGCGGTACGACCGTGTTAACGACGCTGGTGTTCGCCGTCTGGACGAAGCGGTTTGCTGCTGTGACTACGCTGCCTAGAAACACCCCAAAATCGGTGGTGGCGGCCTGGACGAAGCTGCTGAGCCCTATAACGAGACTGCTCACCAACTCCAGCGGGTTGCCAGTACTTGTGGTGGCTGGGGTGATGTTGATGACCGAAATCGTGTTGTCGCTGTTGGCGACATAGAGCTTGGTGCCCGCGGAGTTGACCGCCAGGGATGTCGGCATCACGCCGACGGTGACTGGGTTGCTGACTACCGCGCCGGCGTTGGAGTCGTAGCCAGTCACACTGCCCAGGTACACCGTTTGACTCGGCACGCTTGGAACGGGTTGGAAGGTGGCGCTTTGACCGGTGCGGGAGTCTGAGACGTCGGCGACGTAAAGCGTCTTGCCATCCGGACTGACCGTCATCGGCCCAAACCCGGTGATGGTGATCGGCGTGCCGATCTGTTGTCCGGTAGCGGTGTCATAAGTCAGCACAGTGGCGCTTTGCGGCTGGGTCGGTGGGGTAGTCGGTGAGGTCGTAAGTGCACTGGCGGGAACGGTTTCGACGTAGAGCTTCTTGCCATTGGGGCTCAGCGCCATACCCGCGCCGCTCCCGGCCAAGCCGTTGTCGAGCACGATGGGAGTGCCGACCGTCGCTCCGGTCGACGGGTTGACGGTGTAGATCGTCTGCGTGGCAGCCAGCTGATTGTTGATGTCGGATCGTGAAACAGTGGTTACGTACAGGCGGTCACCTGACGGACTGACCAATATTTGGCTGGCAGACGGCGTGGAACTCGGCGGGTTGGTCGACGGCCCGATCGGTATCGGTGCACCGACTTGGGTGTTGGTCGTGGTGTCGAAGACGTAGACCGAGGGTTGGAAGGTGTGGTTAAACGGGTTCGCAAGGTCCACGGTGTATGTGGTGTCTGCAACGTAGACGCGGCTGCCGTCGGGGCTGACCGCAACGTTCTGAGCAGACGACGGTGTCGTTTCGGTGAGCCGTGTCCCGGTCAGTGATGTCAGCGGGATGGTGTCGATAACCTTGCTGGTTGTTGGGTCGATCACGACCAACGAATCGGTGGCCCCCGTTAGGTGTTGTCCGTTGACGTTGACGGTGAACGGATTCAGTGCGGTCACGTATACGCGGTTTGTCACCGGGTTGACCGCCACACCATTTGCGACCTGGCCGACGGGGATCGGTGCGCCGACCTGGGTGTTGGTGGAGGTGTCGACGACCTCGATGAACCCCTGGGGCTGACCTGACGAGTTGACCGCATAAGGGGCGCTGGTGCCGTAGAGCGTTTTGCCGTCGGGGCTCAGTGCGATTTGGTAGGGGTCGACGGGGATGGTGTTGGCGACGGTGAGGTCAGTGGTCGCTGTTGGTGCGGCGACGCGACTGGTGGTGCTCGCAGCGGTGGCCGGGATCGCGGAGCCGGTTTGGGTTTGCCGGTAGGCGGCTAGTAGAGCGTCACTGAGCGGGTTCGGCGTGAGGGGTGCGGCTGGAGCACCCGGTTGGGTGGGATCGAACCCGCCGAACAGGCCCGTGAGCACCGACGCAGCCAGGCTCTGCAGGCTCGGCGACGACGGCGCAACGGCCTGCGATGCGGCAGCCACGCTCGCCGGTGCGGCGACAGGAGCGGGCGTGGACACCGGCGTATTCGCCGTCGGCATAGTACCCGTCGACGAGGTGCTGCCCGAGCTGGCCGCAGAAACACTCGCCACCGTGGTGGAAGCGGAGGAGGTGGATGAGGGCACGGGCGCGACGGTTTGGTGACTGACCAGCGAGGCTATGCCGGTGGCGGTTAACGTCTCGGCGGTGTGCGACGACGCCGCAGCGCTCTTCGAGGTTGTAGGCGACGATGTTTCAACCGTCGACGTGCTCGGCGAAGTGTTCGAACTCGATGACGGCTCCGACGGCGAAGTGGTGGTTGTCGACGAGCCGACCGTAGCCGTCGAATCCGTCGGCGCGGAATTCGCTGTGGCGTTAAGAGAACTCGTCCCAGCGGTCGCATTGGAATGCGAGGTGCCACTGGTCGTGGTGGCCGCTGCCGCGTTGGCTGTCGTAGTGGATCCGGTGTTGCCGCCGCTGGCGGACAGAGTGCTCTTCGGGGATTCGTGGGTGGTGGTCGACGAACCAGTCGATGGTCCGGCGTTTTTGCCGTCGGACTCACCACCTGGTGTGGAAATGCCCGTTGTCCGCGCGGCGTCCGAGGAGCCGCTGCCGTTCGGTGAAGTCGAGGAGGGCGCCGAACCAGTGTCGTCGGCATGGGCAAAACCTGACCCATTGACCAGAGCAGCACCCAGACCAAGCGCTACTGCCCCGGCGCCCAACCACTGATACGGCTCGAGGCGCTGCTTAGTCTTCTGGTGACGGCCCTTGCCACGTTGAGGGTGTGTCCTCGATGTTCTCTGCGCACTGTGCCGACCCGCCACCGCGGCCCCCTAGCTGGTAATGAAATTGCCGCAGCAATAACTACCACACCCGACAGCAAAATCGTGAAAACAGTGGAAGGCTGGGAGTCACCTGGGAGCGGTGCTCTTCGGGTGGTCAAACAGCTTCTCGTGCAACGTTATCCGCAAAACGAAAGGACACAGGCCAATCATCCGCCGAAATGGATCCCCAGAGCTGGCAAACAGGCGACGGCGGCCCGGGAATATTGCCGGATGTTGACTTGGGCCGCACCATCTCCCAACGCGTCCCGTCAGTACTGACCGTAGGCGGGCACCGCGTTTCGTACCGGTGGCGATACCGGACCGTGGGATCAGCTGGCGTTGGCGCCGTTGACGTGCCTGCTGTACGCCGCCAGTCCACAGGCCACCGGGCGGGGGATGGACTGGACATTGCAGGCTTCGGAGAACGTCGACACCGCCGCGGGTAGCGGCGGGTATCAAATCGTCACCGCGCCGGGGTGGGCGCACGCCGCAGCCTGGTCACAAGACCACCTGCTGCAGGCGCGGGTGCGTTCGGTGCTGGACATGGAGCCCAAACAACGGGACTCGGTGAAGATGACCATGACCAAGGTGCTGACAGCCTGGCTGCTGACCGCGCGCCGCGACCGGCCTCACCCTGGGCTGGACCTATCCTTCTTCGACGACCCGGCCGCCACGCTGTACCTGTTGACTCCCGTCGATTGGACCGTCGCCGCGCAGGCGATCGTGTTGATGGATCAGCTGATCAACCGACAGCGCACCAAGGTCGCGCAGTGGGAGGAGTTCACCCGCATCGGGCTATTCCTTGATGAGATCACCAACACCCCCATCCCGCGCCTGCCGCAGTATCTGGCCGAGTCCCGCGGCCTGGGCTGCTCCATCTGCTTTGCCGCACAAGCCGGTTCGCAGCCGGACGCGGTGTACGGTCCGCTGCAAGGCAAGGCGATCCGCGATGTGACACCCGCGTCGCTGGTGTTCTACGGCTCACACGAACGCGACGTGATGGAGTCCGCGGCGTTCTGGGCCGGCAAGACCACCCGCAGCCACCAGTCCTACGCCGCGGGTCTCGACGACAAGACGACCGGGCGCCAATTCGGCAACGCGCTGGAGGCTACAGAGCTGTTGCCCCGCAACACTTCAGAGGCCCGGCTCATACCGCGCGGGCAGCCGGGGCAGATGGTCGAACTCATCGACTTCGACGAATTCGTCATCTATCTCGACGAGCTACGGGGAGCGCGCGTGTGTGCCGCCCGCGACTACGAGCCGGCCGGGATGTAGAAGCCCAGTCCCTGGGCGGTGGTCTGCAGAGTCGAGTAGGCCATCCACATGAACCCATCACTACCCCAGGAGGTGCCCATGCTGTTCTGGATCAGCACCGCTTCTTTCGTGTTGTCGTAGGCGATGATCAGCATGCAGTGGCCGGCACGCTGCTTGGTCTTCTCGTTGATCAGCCAGATGCCGTTGCCGACGTACGGGTCGGGGCTGCCGTTATACGACAGGAAGTCGGTGTAAAGGAACGTGCCGTAGGCAAGCGGCATACCTGAGGCGATGACCGTCCGCAGATTCCGCAGGCCATCAGGGCCCTTGAGCTCGGTCGCGTCGACCTCGGGGAGGTCGAATATCGCCTCGGGCGGGATGGGCTGCGAGCCCGGCCCGTACGCGCTCCAGTTAGCCCCGCAGGCGCTGAGATTGGGGGCGGCCGCCAGTGACGCGGTGCCGTCGTTCTTTTCCACCCAACCCATGCAGTCAGTGATTTTCCCACCCTGGCAAGTGCCCGCCGCGATGTCGTTTTGCATTTCCACTTGGATGTAGGTGTAGTCGGGCGCCGCCTGCCGGTCCGGTGACGTCGGGGCAACGCCGCTGCTCTGCGCAGCCCAGAATGTCGTCGCGCCGTACACCGATGACCAGACGAAACAATTGGGGACGGTCTGCTTCCCGACCGGTGGCAACCATTCGGTATTGACCGATGCTGCCGGCGGCAACTCTGCAAGCCGGGGCGGCACGGCGGGCGTTATCGGTTCCTCGACGGTCGGGTCATAGCCGAAGTCGAACGTCTGGTAGATGTCGCTAGCAGGGCTGATGGTTGGGGATTGGTCGGTACTGCTCATTGGTTCACCGCCTCGGTGCTCTCATCGTGTCGTGTGACTCCTGCATGCTTAGTTTTACGATATTGACGCTCGATAGAAAATGGTTTCAGGACGAATTTCATATGGAGGTCGCGCCGATGTCGCTTGAGGTTGACGGCCTTTACGGAATTCGTCGGTGCGCAGGCCGGAGCAACTCAAATGAAATTATTTTCGCCGTTAGTAATTTAAATCACTTAAGGCGCTTTACTAGTTGGCTGATGGGGTTACGTTCGCGCAATTTATGCTGCGTGAGCGGGAAGAATGTATGGCTAGAGTTTTCGCTTGTTTCGCTGGTGCGGGTACCGCGCGGAATCATCACCAGCGCGCGCTGGCTTGCCGCGGTTCCTTGGTTCAGGTCAGTCCGGCTTGCAGGCGTCAGCGGTTCGTGCAACGCAACCGCGACCGTCGCCGCACGCCGTTAAACACCGTCGTCCGAAGGCCCCTGCCCGTCATCAGGCACCGCATAGCCGTCTGCAAGTCTTGCGAATCGCGCTCTGCCGCGTAACACCTCGACGCTACGCTGACTCACAACGAAATACTCGAATCCGGGGCGCGAATCGAGACAGCGCGTGATACCCACTCCATCAGCGGCCCGTGGGCGTGTTGTTCCATCAGACCTCGGAGAACACGGTGCGGATCACCGCCGGCGCGCGCGTCATCGACATCGCGATGGTGGTGTTCCGCCAGGAACAGACGTGGACGGGGTAGGACGGGTCGAGTTTCTCATCATCGCGCTCTGCCTACACCGCCACCGACTGCGACCGGGGCCCCAAAAGCTTGGCTCTGGAACACAACTCCAACGTGAGAACGCACGAAGATCCCCGGCAACGCGGTCACCCAGTTCTACGGACTGCTCAGTGCGCCCGCGCAGATCGCCTCCGCGCAGGAGATGGCGCGGGCGAAGGGCCGGCTGATGCCCGACATCAGCCGGCTGCGTTCGGGCAATTTCTACGTCGCGATCGAAGGCGAAGCCGTCCGTCGCATCGTCGCGCCGTGATGTCTCTCCTACCGCCCGCCGAATCCGCTGTCGCCCGAAGAGGTAGTCGACCTCGCCAAGCGCCCGACTTCCTGATGCACCGCCTCAGGCTGGCGCGACGATGATGACTTCCCCGTTGGGCCGTTGTGGCTGCCCGGTCTGGCGGTTAAGTGGCATCGGCAAAGGCTCCAGTGGATGGCGGCGGATGTCGAGAGTCTGGTAGATCACCAAGACCACCAGTCCGGCGATGAGCACCGCGGAGGCGCCGGCGTTACCCCAGTTCAGTCCGCCGTGATCGCGGCTCTTGCTCAAGATGTTGCCGACCACGGCGCCCCACGGCCGGGTCAGGATGAAGGCGATCCAGAACAGCAGCATGCTGTCGATGCTGGTGAAGTAGTGCGCGGCCAACAGCGCCAACATGGCAGCGGTCAGGATCAGCGCTGCCGGCCGCAGTCCCACGTTCAGCCCGCCGGAGAGGTAGTCGCCGGTGGAGGTGCCCAGGCTGTTGGAGAACACGACGGCGATCCAGAACAGCACCTCACCGGTGAGCGTTGCAAGGTTCTCGACGTTGAGGGTCTGGCCGCTGCGCCACCACATCAGCAGCACGACAGCCAGTCCGCTACCCAGAATCAGCGCACCAGTGGCCTGCCCCAGGTGTGATGTGTAGTTGATGAAGTCCGAGATGGTGGTGCCTGCGGTGCTGGTGAGCACGACGACCGTCCAGAACAGCGCCGGGTGAAACCGTTTGGCGCGCAACTGGATTGTCACGGCAACGAGGAAGATGGCGAGAAGTAGGATCGCGGCACGAAGGGTGCCCAGCCCCAGTGTCTGGGCGAAGTAGTCACCGGCGGTCTCGCCCAGGGTGGTGGCGAGGATCTTCATCGCCCAGAAGAGTGCGGTGATGTGCGGCAGCTTGCGCATGACGTACTGGACGGGCGTCAGGACCATAGCGGAACGATGACATACGGCGCTGAGCCGGGCACACCATCACATCGAGATGGCAGTCAACACACAGACTGCGTATGTCCCGGGCATGCAAGGCTGTTCGTGGGATTCGCACCGATCGTCGCCTGCGGTGACGTAGCCCAGATGCTCCGCTGGGCCGGCCTGCGGCCAGGCCGCAATTGCGCCGTGGGCGGCAACGGCAGGCGACTTCCGACGCAAGAAGTCAAACCGCGCCGCCGAAGCGCGGGTCCAGGCCGCTCAGCGGATCGAGGCGCCCTGAATTCTCACCAAGACTTCCGGGTCACCGTTTATTCACCGCCAATGACCGAGAATCGATCGGAATCGGTCATCTCTCCCGAAGCCGGAGAGATCGTCTTATCTAGGCGCGCTCGTCGAGACCTTGCTTGAGCGTGGTGCCGACGGTGACATTGCCGAAGCGGAGGCGGCGATCGCCAAGTTGGAGGCCGCGCCTGCTGATGGGTCGGTGATCCGTGACATCTGGCTGCTACGCCTGCAGGCGTTGCTAGCACGGGCTCATGATGATGACAGGGCTTACGCACAGTTCCGGGATCGCTATCGCGATATGGCGAGAACGCTTAGCTTCGAGGGCCATATCGCGTGGGCTGAGGCGATGCCCTGAAGGCGGTGAGACCCCAAGCCCTGCCCCACTACTCTCGCGTGGGCAGAACGTGATCGACTTGTCCCGGCTGGGGCGACCTGCGGGAAGCGGGCACGCGGACGTCTGCCCGGCACGACATGGATTACTTTGTCCGGCGTCGGTCACGACGCCATGGTCGAGGACCCTGGCCTGGTAGCTCGGACGGTCTTGGCTGTGACCGGCGTCAACGTTCAGGCCCCCATTGCAAGCGAAATCGTCTGTGACGCAAGGCAACTCGCATCAGTTATCTGGTAACGCAGCTGGCCAATTGCCCGACGACTGCAGGGTTGATGGCTGGGTTGGCGTCAAAGGAGAACTCCTCCAACCGCTTCGGGCGGGGAAAGCCGGCGTCGCGCCTAGCCAGTCGTGGCCGGCGGCGTGCTCAGCGTCCAGCGTCGAATTCGAGGGGCACGCTGGTTGGGCCGATGATTCCGGTCATCGGCTTCCAGGTCGCGGGATGCGCGCGGCGTGGGTTGGGCATGCGCTGAGTGATGACACGGAGCGCTTCAGTGATTTCGATTCGCGCCAGATGCGCGCCTAGGCAGTAGTGCGCGCCGCCGCCGAAGGTCATTATGGCCGGTGCATCGTCGCGGGTGATGTCGAGGCTGTCCGGGTCGCGGTATACGAGGGGGTCGCGGTTGGCCGCAGCGGTGTTGGCCAAAACCACGGTGCCAGCTGGGATGGTGATCCCGGCCAGTTCGACGTCTTGGGCGGCTTTGCGGCCGACGGCGAAAATGATGGGGCAGTACCGCATCAGCTCGTGAACGGCGTTGGGGGCCAGTTCGGGATGCGTGGCCAGCAGCGCCCACTGGTCGGGGTGGTCGGCGAGGACTTGCACCGCGGCGGCTAGCTGGTTGCGGGTGGTGTCGGTGCCCGCGGCCAGCAGGGTGGCGGCGAGCATGAGCAGCTCGTCGTGGGTGAGGCGGTCGCCGTCGTCTTCGGCGCGGATCAGATCCGAGATGATGTCGTCGGTGAGGGTGTGACGCCGCTGGGTGATCATGTCCTCGAGGTAGGCGTCGAGCTGCTGCCAGGCAGATAGGATCGCTGCCCCGTCCTGGGCAATGTTCCAGTCGAACAATTTCTTGATGTCGTCGGCCCAGGCGCCGAAAAGGGGCCAGTCTTCTCGCGGTGCACCGAGCAGCGCGCAGATGATCGGCGTCGGATAACGCCGAGCGATGTCGGTGACCACGTCGCAGTGCCCGAGTCCGGTGAGCGGGTCAATCAGTTCGGTGATGACCTCGATGGCCAGCGTGCGCATCCGTTCTGCGCCGCGCGGTGCGAACGCCTTGGCGATCAGTCGGCGCAGCCGATGGTGCGTTTCGCCGTCGAGGCTGAGGATGTTGGCGATTGCCCGCTCCCACAGCGGGCCGGAGGTCACGCCCTGCAGGTCAAGGCCAAGGCCGCGGGCGGTGATGAATCTGGGGTCGCGCAGCACGGTGCGCACTAGCTCATAGGTCAATACCTCGGGGGCGTAGGGTCCGATCACGATCGGCGCTCGGCGGCGTGCTGCGGCGATGATGTGGTGCGCCTCGAACGGGTCGCGTACGTGCAGATAAGCGATCGATGGCAGCCCAGCGTCGAAAACGGTTGGGCCGCTGTTTGTGGGCACGGTGTCGGTGGTCATGGTGGCCTCCGTGGTTGTCGGGGTGTGAGTCGACTATCCGGTGAGCAAAGGCTCAGACCATCCGCCCCAGCGCGTAGATCCGCCCGCCGAGGGGTCGTAGATCGCGCCGCGTGTGGCGGTCTACGCCGGTGTGGTTAGACGCTGAGGCTGGTCGCCACACGTGTGGCCAGGGCGCATCAATACGCGTGCGAGCGGCGCTAATCTGCGCGTTTGCGCTGATGTTTGCCGTTCGTGGTGGCCGCATGCTGGCTAGCATGAGCGAGATCGATCGCCGCGCGGATATGCCGCTGGTGGACTGGAGCGAGTTGGCCATGAGCGCGCTTTTGCCCACCGGAACGGTGACGCTGCTGTTGGCCGACGTCGAGGGCTCGACACGGTTGTGGGAGACCCAACCCGAGGACATGACAGCCGCCCTCGACCTGCTCAATCACACCGTCGACGACCTGGTCAGTACCCATGACGGGGTGCGGCCGGTCGAGCAGGGCGAAGGTGACAGCTTCGTCATTGCGTTCGCCCGCGCCAGCGACGCCGTCGCCTGCGCACTGCAGCTGCAGTTGACCGTGCGCCCGCCGATCCGCATCCGGATTGCGCTGCACACCGGGGAAGTGCAGTTGCGTGACGCCGGCAACTATGCCGGGCCCACCATCAACCGGACCGCGCGGCTGCGCGACCTAGCCCACGGCGGACAGACGGTGCTGTCGGGCGCAACCGAACAATTGGTCGTTGACCGGCTATCGGCCGATGCCTGGTTGTCCGACTTGGGCGTTCACGCGTTGCGTGACCTGCCTCGCCCGGAGCGAGTGATCCAACTCAACCATCGCGACCTGCCCAACGACTTCCCGCCGCTGCGCACCGCCAATGACGTTGCCAATTCCCATCTTCCAGTCCAGTTGACCAGCTTCGTCGGCCGCAATTCACAGATCAGCGACATCGCACAGACCGTCAAAGAGAACAGGCTGGTGACGCTGACCGGCGCGGGCGGCGTGGGCAAGACCCGGTTGGCAGTCCAGGTCGCCGACCAGGTGGCCGACGAATTCGCCGGCGGGGTCTGGTTTGTCGACCTTGCTCCGGTCGCCAATCCGCTACTGGCGCCCGTCGTGCTTGCGCGGACGTTGGGTCTTGCCGACCAACCCGGCCGCTCCACCATGGAGATGGTGTCGAGGTTTGTCCGGGACCGCATGATGCTGCTGGTTCTCGACAACTGCGAGCACCTCTTGGACGCCACCGCGGATCTGGTGATGGTTCTGCTTGATGCGGGCCCGGATGTGACTGTGCTGGCGACCAGCCGCGAGCCGATCGGCATCGCCGGCGAGCTGACCTGGCGGGTGCCGTCGCTGTCGGTGGACAGCGAAGCGATCGAGTTGTTTGTTGACCGCGCCCGCCGCACAAGGCCCGATTTCTGCCTCACCGAAGACAATTCGTCGGTGATCGCCGAGATTTGTCGGCGTCTGGATGGCATGCCGCTGGCGATCGAGCTGGCCGCCGCGCGAACCCGCACACTGTCGCTGACCCAGATCGTCGACGGCCTGCACCATAGTTTCCGCCTACTCGCCGGCAGCTCACGCAGCGCGGTTCGCCGCCAGCAGACGCTGCGCGCGTCCATCGACTGGTCACACGCCATGCTCACTGAGCCCGAACGCATCCTGTTCCGCCGCCTGGCGCTGTTCATGGGTGAATTCAACATCGACGCCGCCCACGCCGTGGGAGCCGACGCCGACGTCGAGCATTATCAGCTGATCGATCTGCTCGGACTGCTCGTCGATAAATCGCTGGTCGTCGCTGAAGAAGCCGACGCCACGATGCGATACCGGCTGCTGGAGACGGTCCGTCAGTACGGTCTCGAAAAGCTCACGGAGTCCGGCGAAGCCGAAGCGGTGCGCACCCGCCACCGCGACCACTACACGACCGCCGCGGCCACGCTGGCAGCACAGGCACGCGGCGACGGGGCGCCGTTGGTTCCGTGGGCCGAGCTCGAAATGGCCAACCTGCGGGCAGCGCATGCCTGGAGTTGCGACGTCGGGCAGTTCGGGCCGGCTTTGCAGCTGGTGTCGGCGTTGCAGCGGCTGTGGCTCACGCGCGGACGGTTCCGCGAGGGCGTGGCCGGGTTCGACGCCGTCTTCAGCGACGAGCGATATCGGGACGCCGACGTCGCGCCCGAGGTGTGGGTGCGCGCTGTCGCCGACGCCGGGCTGTTGGCGGTCTGGTTCTCAGTGCCGTTCAGCCTGCAACGCGCGCAGGAAGCCCTGGCCGCGGCGCGCCAACTCGACGACCGGGCACTGGTCGCGCATAGCCTGACGACCTGCGGCATGCTGGCAATTTTCAACCCCGAGTTGGCAGGCCCGTATCTTGCCGAGGCGGTGGATCTGGCCCGTACAACCGGAGATCTTGCCGCCCTTTCTCAACTGCGCGCCTACCAATGCTTCGTCGGCGGTGTCGCCGGTGAGCCTCTCGCCGCGCAGGCGGCCGGCGAGGAAGGTAGAGACCTCGCCGATGCGCTCGGCGACAGCTTCACGTCCCGCTACAGCCGAACGTTCCTTGGGACAGCGCTGGCACAGCAAGGCAGGCTGATCGAGGGCGCCCTGGTCCCCCGTTTACTGATCGGGGAGGCGCGGGCCACCGCCGACCGCCCGATGGAAGTATTCGGTCTGATTACCCTGGCGCAAGCGCTCGCGTTCAGCGGCGACGCCACTGCGGCGCGCGCCGCGGCCGAACTTGCCCTAGAGATTGGAGCCGCGCTGGGCGGTTTCCACGAGGACACCGCCTATGTCGCGCTGGCCAATTCGGCTTTGGCCGATGGCGATGCCGTGGCCGCAAAGGAGGCATGCGAGAAGGCCTGGCAGCACACCTATCCGTTGAAGGAGGTGTTCACCAGAAGCCTCGTGCCAATGGCCGAAGCCGCCCTGGGCTGCGGCGATCTGATCGCCGCCCGCCGCTGGGCCGACGACACCGTCACGGTCGCCTCCGGCCATCACCGGATGGTGGCGCTGACCGCGCGCGCCCGAGTCGCCATCGCCCAAAGCGAGCCGGGGCGAGCCGAAACCGACCTGCACGACGCCATCGCGATCGCCGAGCGCACCGGCGGATACCTATACCTCCCGGATGCCCTGGAATGCCTGGCATCCCTAGCTGCCGACACCAGCCCCGAGTATGCCGCCAGGCTCATCGGTGCTGCCGACAACATCGGGCAGCGTAATGGCAACCAGCGATTCAAGGTTTTCCAAGCCGCCCACGACACAGCGCTGACAACAACACGAGACGCCTTGGGACAGAAAGCCTTTGAGGCCGCGTGGTCGGAAGGAAACGTGCTATCTACAAGCGAGGCTATCGGCTACACGCAGCGCGGTCGCGGCGTTCGCGGGCGCCCGGCCCGCGGGTGGGAATCGCTGACGCCCACCGAACTTGACGTCGTTCGACTCGTCAGCGACGGCCTGTCCAACAAAGACATCGGCGCGCGGCTGTTCGTCTCACCGCGAACCGTGCAGACCCACCTCACCCACGTCTACACCAAACTCGCGTTGACTTCACGCGTACAACTGGTCCAAGAAGCAGCACGCCACACCTGAACCCAACCGTCATGAACCCCACCTCGACGTCGACGCCGCGACCAGCATGCTGTGCGGAGCCCTCTATGGTCAGTACCTCACCAGTGCCGGGCTCTCCGAGGACTGGGCCGATCGGACACTCGCCGTCCTCTGGCGTGACCCGGGAACCCGAGGCCGGCCCGCGACTCCGACTCGGAAGCCGTCCGGATGCACCCGCTTCCGCAGAAGTCGCGCTGAAAGTCGATGACGAGCGCGGAGTATGCGGCGGTGCGTACCGGTTCGGCAAGTTGGGTGGCGTCCAGGTCAACGGTCAGCGTCGCGTTCTTCGAATAGTTTTAGACAGGCCTCTGCCAGCACGCCACCCAGCAGCTCGATGGGTTCACCGGAACGTGCGTTGACCTCGCTGGCGGGAATTCGCACCTCGCGCTGCTGTCCCAGGGTGACTGAATGGACGGCATCCATCGTGCAACCGAACACCACCCGCGACACCCTGGCCAGCCACGCCGACGTGAAACACATCGGACAGGGCTCGACAGTCGTGTAGAGGGTGCAACCGGTGAGATCCGGTCCCATCGCGCGGGAAGCAATCCGCACCACGTTCACCTCCGCATGGCGGGTCATGTCGGCTTCCGCGACGACCCGATCGGTGCTGTCCGCTACGACATCTCCGTCCGGGCCCACCACCAGGGCGCCGAAGGGCGGCTCACCGTCACGCGTCGCCTTCTCAGCGAGCGCCAGTGCGAGCCGCATGTACTCATCGTGCATTGCGTGTTTGCCTGCTGCCCTTGGTATTTGGCATGCGCTGCTCGGACACATCCGGACGCTGTATCTCTAGCACGGGTGTGCCCACTCGAGCGCGGATAGGAACGAACCGCCGATCATAGGCAGGACACCCTCCACGGGACACCCCGGGCTTTTGTCCCGCCGTGGAGCGGTCGAACATCATTGGCGACCGCCTGCGTCTCTCGGATAAGTCCAACGAATTCTGCGGAACCCTAGACACGCCTCATACGGTGTGAGTCGTAGGAAGACTAAACCAGCCGACTGTTACGCAAGTTCGTTTGGATGTGAACTCCGCGTTATGCACGGTTCGCGTCGGTTCACTTACGCCGTGACAGGAGGCCCCGGGCTCCATGCAGCAACGTGCCGCGGCAACCCCAGAGATTCGACTGCCGGTGTGACGGAATCTTCGGCTCAGTCACCGTCGCGAAAACAGCCGGCGCCGTGGGCGGCAATCGGCGTTTGCTGGGGTCGTCCTGAAGAAGGTGGCACGAATCTGAGACAAAAGTCAGATACATGACGTGAGACAACCCGCACAACCCAGGTCAGTTCGTGCGTTGTTGAAAGCCCGCGTCGACAACTTAAGTAAGCAATCAGTCGTCGGGCTGCGGAGGCAATCGGTGGTCGGTGTATTACGGCAGAGCCGGTAACTCCACCGAGATCTTGGCCCCGGGGTGGTTGTCCTCGATCCGCACATGGCCGCCGTGCGCGGCGACGATGTCGGCCACGATCGCCAGGCCCAGACCGGTGCCCCCGGCGTCGCGGGCCCGTCCCTCGTCGAGGCGGACGAAGCGCTCGAAGACTCGTTCTCTGTCTGCTAACGGAATGCCCGGCCCGTCATCGGCGATGGTCAGCATCGCTGCTCCATCCTCACTGGCGGAGGGGCGGCTATCCGCGGCTGGGGTGTGGCGGACGAGGCGGACGGTCACGGTCTGGTCGGCGTGTCGGACGGCGTTGCGGATGAGGTTGCGCACCATCCGGTGTAGGGCGACCGGGTCGCCGAGCACGCGCACCGGGGAGATGCCGGTGGTGTCGATTTGTGGCGCGCTCGCTTCGCGGGCTTCTCGCACGGTTTCCCACACCAGATCGTCGAGGTCGATGGGACGGCGGTGCAGGCGGGGATCAGCATCTAGGCGCGCCAGTTGAAGCAGATCGTCTACCAGCGCGGTGAGCCGCGTGACCTGTTGCAAGGACAGTTGTCTCGCAGCGGTGGTCTTGGTGTCGCTTTCTCCTTCGGGTGGGTGGCGGAGGTCGATTTCCAGCCGGGCGCGCAGCGTCGCTAGCGGAGTGCGCAGTTCGTGGGCGGCGTCGGCGACGAAGCGGCGTTGGCGATCTGCGGCGGTCGCGATCCGTTCCAACAGGTCATTGAAAGTCTGGGCAAGCCGCCCCAGCTCATCGTCTGAGGCGGGGACGTCGAGGCGTTGCTGCAAATCTGTCCCAGGGATGGCGGCCGCCTGGCGACGTATCACGTCGACAGGCCGCAGTGCCCTGCCGACCAGCAACCAGCCGACCAGTGCAAGTAGTGCCACCATCGTCGGCACGCCGATGATCAACGCAGCGCCCAGTTCGGCTGTGCTGTCCGCCAGGGGGGTCGTCGGCGAACCCACGTACACGGTTACCGGACCAGTGGGCGAGGTGACCGCGAGCGCGGCCACCCGGTACGGTCCATCCAATGCCGCAGGAGTGACCGTGTCGAGCGTAGGGCCGCTCGCCGCAGGCAGGGTGAAGAACAACCGGGGTTCGCCGTCAATGTCTCCCGAACTGCTGATCACGGTGCCGGCCCCGTCGACCACCTGCAGTACGGTCGACTCTCCCGCGGAGCGCGCCACCCTCGGATTGGCGACCCCCTTGGCTACGTCGGCGGCCACATCGCGGACCTGCCGCGTCAGGGTCGCGTCCAGATTGGCTGCCAGCACGCTGTCCACCCGCCACACCAGTAGCGTTGCGGCGGCGGCCATCCCAACCGCGATGACCAGCGTGGAGGCAGCAGTTAGCCGGGCCCGCAGTGATATCCGCCGCCACCACGGCGGTGTCGGGCGCGGCCGGTCAGCTTCAGCAGTCACGTAGAGACACGTCGTGCCACGTCGTCGCGAAGCCGATATCCGGCCCCGCGGACCGTCTCAATGCTGCGCCGGTCAAAGGGCGCATCGATCTTGCGGCGCAGATAGCCGACATACACCTCGACGACATTGGGGTCACCGTCGTAGAAAGCGTCCCACACGTTGGCCATGATCTGGGTCTTGGACACCACTTGGTCACGGTGACGCATCAGATACTCCAGTACCGCGAACTCCCTTGGCGTGAGGTCGATTTCGGTGGCGGCCCGACGACAGGTGCGGGCTCCAGGGTCGAGGATCAAGTCGCCCGCCACCAGCTGCGCCGGACGTTCGGGAGCCCCGCGGCGGATCACCGCCCGCAGGTGCGCCAGCAATACAACATAGGAAAACGGTTTGGTCAGATAGTCATCGGCGCCGAGATCAAGAGCGTCGGCTTCGTCGTATTCGCCATCCTTGGCGGTGAGCATCAGAATCGGAACCCAGACCCCTTCGTTGCGAAGTCTGCGCACCACCTCATACCCGGACGGCCCCGGCAACATGATGTCCAGGACCATCGCGTCGTATTCGGTGCTCCGTATTCGGGTCAACGCCTGAACGCCGTCGCGGGCGATGTCGACGGCGAATCCGTCCGCCCGCAATCCGGCAGCCAGCGTTTCGGCCAGCGCCTCTTCGTCTTCCACGAGCAAAACCCGCATACCCAAAACCGCCTTTCACCGATCTGCCCTGCCAGTCTGGTTCCCGGGTGGCCGCGCGGCGGCGGACCCGACGATTTCGTGGGTCCGCCGCCGTGGCACCAGGCGTTCGCCGAGCGTCAACGTGGCGGCGGTGCAGGCGGAGCCGGAGTGTCGGGCACCTCGGGGCCGTTCTGGTCGCCGTCCTGGAGGTTGTCCGTGTCGGCGGCACCCGTAACGTCCGGGCTGTCACCCGGTTCGGGAGCGTCCACCACTGTCGGCGGGGCCGGCGGCGGCGGTGCCGGTGCCGCGTTGGCGACCGCGATTCCTCCTCCGATCGCCGCGCCTGCAAGTGCCGACGTCACCGCCGCCACGACCCTGCTCTTTCGGTTCAGCATTGTCGATCCTTTCTGTGGCAGCCAATTTGGCTGTCGGATCCAACATGGCAACCGCGGCTTGTGTCGTTGCTGAACGAGCCTGAGAACGTTCACAGTCCCCGTCATCCCCGCTAGCTGAGAGCATCCTCAGCCGGGCACAGCGTCGCGTCAGCGGGTCGGAGCACGCTGAGGCCAGCAGCCGAACACGGCTGAAACTGTACGAAGGGGCCGACCATGCGGAAGCGAAACGATGAGGTCACGATCGACATGGCGGCCACGCCTACGGTCATGGCGCCGCGGCACCGGCCGTGCATTTGGCTTGAGTTCGATGACGGTCAGCGGTCGGCGTTCGTGGTGCGGGCTTGATCGGGCGCCACCCCGCCCCCGCCACCGGCGATCGACTCGAACATCTCATCACCCTCGCCGACGACACCCTCTCGGTGTCGAGGACGCACCTCGAGTTCGGCACCGGCGAATCGGGCTTGTGGATCCGAGACCGATCCTCCACCAATGGCTCGGTGATCGAGATGAACGGCCACCGGGCCGCCGTCGCGCCAGGACTGCGTATTCCGGCCCCGGCGGGCTCCTCGATCCATATCGGTGCACACCACGTGACCGTGCGGAGCATTCCAAATTGCGAGTTGATGAATGTCGCGGCGATCGAGTGGGGTGCGGCCAGCCACGCGGGTGCAGTGCATGTTCATCGTCATGAACGCAACCAGGACGCCTATCGCGCGGAACCGCCGGTGTTCGTCGTGGCCGACGGAATGGGTGGTCACTGCGGCGGCGATGTGGCCAGCCGCGAAGTAATCCAGGCACTCCTGCCACTGGTTGGCCGGGTGCCGGTGACCGTCGCGATGCTCACGGCTTGCCTCAGCGATGCAAGGGAGCGGATTGACCGCATCGCCGTCGACAGCGGACGGCCCCCGGGATCCACTCTCAGTGGCGTCATCGCCACCCGCGTCGACGGCGTTCCGTCATGGATAGTGGTGAACATCGGCGATTCACGCACCTACCGGTTGGACTCAGACGCCTTCCGGCAGCTCACCATCGACCACACCGTCGTTCAGGAATTGATCGACGCCGGCGCGATCACACCGTCCGCGGCCGCATCGCATCCTGGCCGCAACCTGCTCACCCGTGCACTACTCGGTGCGACTGAGCACCCGGCCGATATATCGGTGCTGGCGATGCGAGCCGGTGACCGGATCCTCGTCTGTTCGGACGGTCTGACGCGGGAGCTCGACGACGGCCTCATCGCAGACGTGTTGCGGACAACCACCGATCCGCACCTCGCCGCCGAGAATCTGATCGCGTCTGCGATCGACGGCGGCGGCCACGACGACCTAACGGCACTGGTGGTTGACGTTCTTGCCATTCGGGATCACCGCTCGGATGCCTAGGTCAAAGTGCAGCCGAGGGATTCTGATTTGTCAGGTCCGCGCGACGACCCGGTACTGCCTGTCTTCGACTTGGCGCCAATGAATTTGACGTCGGTCAGATCTCGATAAGAGCCCGGCGATTCCCATCGATTAGTGGTCACCGCTGATGAATAGACGATCACTTCGGGCGGCACTGCCGCCGCAGCTGCGCCTGCTCGGCCTGCAATCGCGACGATGTGCGCCAGGATGAATTGGTGCGCAACGTGTTTTGCCAGCACACCGCCCGGCCGCAGCACATTTCGTACCGGCAGCTGCGGGATTCGGCGCCGCGGTGCGCGCCGGTTTAGGTTGGGACATGTTCCCCGACAGCCTCGCTGCACCGCATCTGGGCGAAGGATCGTTGGTCCGAATCCTCGACGAGCTCCTCGACGTGCCGCTGTTCGGGCAGTGCTGGAAGTTTGGACAGCCCGTTAGTCCAAACCATCACAGACACTGTGGACGCGGCCGCTGCCAGTCTGCGCCGCCGCCGAAAGTAGCCGCCATCCGCACCATTCGGCGTGTACACGGATGCAGTTGGCCGCCGCGGGGACGAGCCTGAGCTTTGGCGCCAGGTGTGTGCAGGCGATGCCGCCGAGTGGTGTGGACGCGGGACAGGTGGGTTTGCACGATCCGGGGTGAAACGCGCCGCGGCCGAGGTTTCGTAGTCGGCGCCGTACGCCTGGCACGTACTCCAGCTACCCGGGTCACCGAGAATGCCGCGGAGGACGCCGACACCATCGTGAACCCCGTGATGCGGGCACTGGCCAGCTGATCAGTGCCCTTGCCCGGTTTGGTACCCCGACGGAGTCGTTGATGGGGCAAAGATAGTCACATTGCCTGTTGGGCCCTATGCCGTTACCTCTGCGGGTTGACAACTCACAGGTGCACAGCGACTTGGACAGCAGGCTTTAATCTTGAGCCTGTGAGCAGCGGCGGTGTGGATGCGCAGGGCCCAGCGAGTATGGATGACCCGGTGACCGGCCGCGCCGATGACCGCGCGGACTACACGATCAAGGATGTCTCGGTCGCATGCGGACTGCCCGGACCGGTCATTGCGCAGCTGGTGCCACGGACCTGGGTGGACGGCGCGGGCTGGATGTACACCGGCGAGCAGGTGCGTACGTCGGTCGTGTTGGGCGAGAATCTGCGGCGCTTCCTGGCGTGGTCCAAGGCGGGCGCGTACGTGCGGTGTGAGGTCTGCGGCACCAAGCCTGCCGACGCCGTGGACGCTGCGCGCTGGCTGCTGCTCGATGATGCTGAGCCGCACGGGTTTTGCCCGGAACACCCGCCGCAGCAGCGCAGCTAGCGGCGCTGAATTAGTGTCGGCCACGTGGTTGAGGAGCCATTACGGTTGACTCATGGCTGCGAATGGCGCTCTGGCCGAACGGTATCGGGCGCCGGTCACCGCGTTCGCCGGCTGGACCCGCGATGGTGCGGGGCGTCGTGTGCCGCTGGAATCGGCTCCCCATATTGGCGGCTACGCGCCGCCGGGCACCGGGAAGACCCGTAAGTGGTTGTCGCAGGCGGCGGTGCTGTGGCCGGGTCCGGCGCTGGTGTCCTCGAGCAAGGACGACCTGATGCAGATGGTGGCCTCGCGGCGGGCGGGTCCGGCTGCGCTGCTGGATCTGCGGCCGATCAGCGCCCCGTATTATCCGAAAGACTTTGTCGCCCAACGCTTCGACCCGACTGCGTTGATCACGACTCTCGACGATGCCAGCGCTACCGCGCAGAGTCTGCTGTCCACCTCTGCTGTCGCCTTGTCGGGCACAGCGTTTCGCACCGGCGGGGACACCGGCCCGTGGGATCAGCTGGCGCTAGCCCCGTTGACATGTCTGCTGTATGCGGCCAGCCCGCAGGCCACCGGGTTGGGGATGGAGTGGACGCTGGAGGCATCGGAGAACGTCGACAGTCCCGCCGCTGCCGGCGGGTATCAGATCAGCACTGCTCCCGGGTGGGCGCAGGCGGCGGCGTGGAGCCAAGACCATCTGTTGCAGGCGCGGGTGCGCTCGGTGCTGGACATGGAGCCCAAGCAGCGGGACTCGGTGAAGATGACGGTGACCAAGGTGCTGACCGCCTGGCTGCTGACCGCGCGCCGGGACCGGTCCCATCCTGCGCTGGACTTGTCGTTCTTCGATGACCCGGCGGCCACGCTGTATCTGTTGACGCCGGCCGACGGCACGGTCGCCGCGCAGGCGATCGTGTTGATGGATGCGCTGATCAACCGGCAGCGCACAACGGTGGCGCAGTGGGAGGAGTTCACCCGCATCGGGCTGTTTCTCGATGAGATCACCAATACGCCGATTCCGCGGCTGCCGCAGTATCTGGCTGAGTCCCGCGGGCTTGGCTGCTCGATCTGCTTTGCCGCGCAAGCGGGTTCGCAACTGGACGCCGTCTACGGTCCGCTGCAGGGCAAGGCGATCCGCGACGTGACTCCGGCGTCGCTGGTGATGTACGGCTCCCACGAACGCGACGTGATGGAGTCCGCCGCGCTGTGGGCCGGTAAGACAACCCGCAGCCACCAGTCCTACGCCGCGGGTCTCGACGACAAAACCACCGGCCGTCAGTTCGGCAATGCGCTGGAGGCCGCAGAACTGTTGCCCCGCAACACTTCAGAGGCCAGGCTGATTCCCCGTGGACAGCCCGGGCAGATGGTCGAGCTCATCGACTTCGATGAATTCGTGGTGTATCTCGATGAGCTGCGGGAGGCATGGAGGCGGACGGACGGCGGCGGCCGCCGAGGGGCGGTAGCTGCGCCGAGCTGGGGCAGTGAGCGCGCCGTGGCCGAGCGTTAATCAGCGCTTTTTATGCGTGAGCGAGCCAGGCGGCTGCTCTGTCAGTGGCTTCTCGATACCGTTCGGGTAGTGACGCGAGGCGGACAGTGATCACCTGCGGGTCAACAAGATTTGGCGGTGATCAATGCGTCGACGAAGTTCTGGTCTTTCTCTCGAAGGGCACACAGTTTCGCCACGCACAGGTCTTCCTTGTCGAGGCACCATCCGATGAACTGAGGTTGTCCCGATGGGGCGGCCGTGTTTTCGTTCTGGACCTTGAACAGCCGATCGTGCCAGCCGTGGGGTAACGCTGAAGTGTTCAGATCCACACCGTCGATAGCGAAGCCGTGCAGCTGCGCAAACGAGGACAGCTCGCCTGCAACCCCTTCGATTTCGTCTGCGAGACGAGCGATTTCGCAGGCATCGTCGGCGATGGGTATCACGTCGACTTCGGCGGACCGAGTGGCGTAGAAAGGCAGCTCATCCTCCGTGTATGTGCCGAGGATCGCTTGAGAGCCGACAATGATCACTTCGTTGATGCCGGCGATTTGGCATGCCGCCCGGATGGCGTGCTCGAGTTGGTCGCGGCGCATCAGTGAGCCGTGCGCAGAAGGCGGATGCGCTCCTCATCGGGGAGCAGTCCCCCCATCGGGGAGACTTCGCGCATCTCTATGCAGTCGCGACCCAGACCGGTGAGAGCGCGATGAAGGCCAGGTAGGTCGCTGTGTTTCACGAGCGATTCCCAGCGGTCGAGGTTTCTCATGTGAGGTTGACCAGTTACGCCGGACCGTAGCCCACGCAGGTTCTGTTCGATGGTGGGTTGCCACTGTGTGAGGGTGGAACGGGTCAGCTGTCTGGCCAGCTCGCGGTGCAGGTTCCATGAGCGGCGTTCGGAACGTGTCAGGTGAGGAGTGACAGGCTGGCGGGTGATTTCGAGTCGGTAGCCCATGCACGACAGCAGCCGGTCGAGCTGCTCGTCGCTGAGGTCGACCTTGTCGGCGAGGAACTGGCTGATGCTCGGCTGGTGTACACCGCTGAGCCGAGAAAGTTCTGATTGGGTGGTGTCGGTCTCGTGCATCACCGTCCGGAGTATGTCACTCCGATCGCTCATACCCGACTATAGCACTGGATGCTATACCCGGCGCGCTACCGTACGGACCGGGCGTCCAATACTCGTGGGAAGCCACCGATTCGGGCAGCCCACGGCGCTGACTTTTGCGTTCAATTTCGCCTGTTCGATGCGACGGCGCATCGATGCCCATGTAGCGTCCGGGTGCCGCCGCCACACCAATCGAGAGGGCCGATCGCGCATGTCCAACCACTTCACCGGCCTGTCCCTCGGACCACCCCTGGGTGATCAGCGACTCGACTTGTGCGACCTCTACGCGTTCGTCTCTCCGGCCGACCCGGGCCGGACCGTGATCATCCTCAACGCCAACCCGCTGGCCGACGCGCTGCACCCCGAAGCGATCTACCGGGTGGCGATCGACAACGACGGAGATCTGTTGAACGACATCGCATTCAGCTATGTGTTCTCCGAGCCGAAGGACGGCAAGCAGACCGTCGATGTGTACCTGGCGGCCAACGACGAAGCCGAGGAGGCCGAGGCCGTCGGCGAACGGATCTTTACCAACGTCCCGGTTTCCTTCGTCGGCGACGAGCCCTACATCGCCACCTCGGGTGACTTCACGTTCTTCGCGGGCGCCCGCAGTGACGCGTTCTTCTTCGACTTCGACGGCGTCAAGCAACTCTTCGACACGTCGGGCAAACGCAACTTCACCGATTTGACGCTGCCCGGCGAATCCCCTTGGACCGGTGTGGATTCCAACACGCAGGCCAACGTCTTCTCCACCGCTATCGAGATGCCGACCAGCTTCCTGGGCGCCGACCCCGACATCCGGATCTGGGGCCGGTGCAGCGTGCGCGAAAACGGCAAGCTGCTTCACGTCGATCGGGCAGGGCACCCGTCGGTCAGCAGCTTTTTCAACACCGACGACACCAAAGAGGAGTACAACGCTAGCGAGCCGGTGCACGACCGGGAGCGGTGGATCGACATGTTCATCCATCAGCTGGGCCACACCGGCGGGTATTCACGCGAGGAAGCCATCGAGGCGATCGACACCGAGGGCACGCTGCCCGACATGCTGGCCTTCGACCCGTCCAAGCCGGCGAAGTACCCGAACGGGCGCGTGTTCACCGACGACGTCATCGACTACCGGCTGGCGTTTTTGACCAAGGGCGAATGCCCGCCGTCGGGGCTGAGCCCGCACACCGACACCCTCGACGTCTTCCCGTATCTGGGGCCGCCCCATCGGTGACGGTGCGGGTCAGCCGATCGGTTCGGCTTCCTTCGCGTCGGTCGGTGCAGCCAGATCCGGCCACTCGGCAAGGCGGTGATCGGTGCTGCGGCCGGCCAGCGCCAGGCCGGCCAGCACCACGGCGCCGCCGACCGCTTGCGTCGGGGTGATCGCCTCACCCAACAGCAGCCAGGCCCACAGCACCGCTGCCAACACTTCACCCAGGCCGATCAGCGAGGCGTAGCTGGGCCGCAGCCGCGCCACCCCGATGATGCCCAGCGCGTAGGCCATCGCGGTGCTCACGACGCCCAGCACGACCACCGGAACCCAGAACGACGTGGTGTGGCCCGCGATGACGGTGTCGGTGGTGGTGCAGGTCATCGGGAGGATGCCGCTGACCCCGAGCACGCCGACGGCGGCTGCGCCGACGACCAGGCCGCCTGCGGCCAGGGTCAGCGGGTGTAGCCCGTCTTCGTCGGTCGATGCCCGGGCCGAGAGCACGAAGTAGCAGGCCGCGCAGACGGCCGCGGCAAGTGCCCAGGCGACTCCGACGCCGCTGATGTGGGCCCCGGAGAACACGTCGAGCACGACAAACGTCCCGGCCAGAGCGAGGGCGGCGCCGAGCAGGGTCAGCGTGGCCGGCCTGCGGCGCGTCGTGGCCCACACCCATCCGACGACCAGCACCGGCGCCAGGTATTCCAGCAGCAGGGCGACGCCGACGGACAGGTTGGCCACGGCGTTGTAGTAGGCCAGTTGTGCGCCGGCGATCGGGATGACCCCGTAGAACAGGACCGTTCTGCCGTGCGCGAGGGCCTCGCGCCACCAGGTCGGGCGCACGATGCTGGCGAACACCGCCATCACCAGCGCACCGCCGGCCATCCGTGCCGCGGCCGCCGCGAGCGGTGTCCAGCCTGCCTCCATCAGGACCTTGGCGAACGGCCCCGAGGTGCCGAAGGTGACGGCGGAGGCGAACGCGAAGGCCAGCCCGACACGGAAGGTGTTGTTCGCGTTCATCAGCACCCCTCCGTCGACGTCATGAGTAAAATAATCTTTGGTACTGACGACGCTAGCGAGCAGAGGGGTCAGGCGTCAAATGCTTTTTAGTCATGACACGGAGCTGACCCTGCGAGCTGCGGCGATGCTGGTCAACACCGACCGCGACGACGGTGAGCGCCTCGGCGACCAGGCCGCGCTCGACGACTATCTGAACTACTTCGGCTGGACCGGGCGCCGTGACCACGACGACGCCGAGCTCGCGGCGGTGCACGCGCTGCGGTGGCGGCTGGGGTTGATCTGGGAATCGGCCGGCGACGAGCAGCGCGCGGTTGAGCGGGTCAACGCGCTATTGGCCGACACCAACGCCTCACCGTGGCTCACCCGCCACCCCGAGATGCCCGAATGGCATCTGCATCTGGCCTCGCAGAACGACCCGCTGGCCCAACGGATGGGCGCCGAGATGGCCATGGCGTTGGCCGACTTGATCCGAATCGGGGAGCTACGGCGACTGAAGACCTGTGCCGCGCCGCACTGCACCGCGGTGGTGATGGATCTGTCGCGCAATCGGTCCCGCATCTTCTGTGACACCGGCAATTGTGGTAACCGCCTGCATGTGGCGGCTTATCGCGAACGTCGGGCCACGCAGGCCTAGCTGTGGTGCACGCCAACGGGCGGAACAGATTCCGTTGTGCGCCCCGCTGGCGGCCGGTGCCGTGCGGTGGCCGCACCAGCACCGGGTCGGAGCCGCGGGCCTCGGCCACGAGGTGACCGATCAGTTCGTAGGCTCATCGCTTGTCAGGCTGCCGGGCGGCGCTGTCGGGGACGAGCTCGAGTATCGGCTCCGCCTGCGCGGCGGGCAGGTGCAGCAGGCCGCCGAGGAGCTGGTTTCGTAGTTCCATTGCGGGCAGGCGTGGGGTAGTTCATTCGGCTGCCAGCGCTAGTGTCAACGTGCTCCTCAGCCTCTCTTCAGCCGTACCGCCTATCGTGCCTCGATGGTGCTGTGCACGCGAAATGAGAGAGCGGAGTCGGGGAAGCCGCAAGCCCCAACGGCGTCCCGTGGACCATTGCGGCCCGTGGAAATGGCCCAGGCCGCCGTGATGGCTGCACTATGTGCAGCCACTTCGATCCTGTCCGCGTTAGTTCCTGTGATCGCTGGACTATCCGTGCTGGGGACCGTCCCGATGGGGTTGCTCGCGTACCGCTACCGCTTCCGCGCCTTCGTTGGCGGCACAGTGGCAGGAAGCGTGATCGCGTTCGTGGCGGCAGGAAACGGTGGATTGAGCACGGTCTTGAGCTGCGCCTACATCGGTGGCATCACCGGTGTCGTCAAGCGCCGGGGGCGGGGGCTGACGACCGTGTTAGTTGTGTCGCTGGTGGCGGGCATGCTGGCCGGTGTCGCATCGGTGGCGACGCTGATGGTGCTGTCGAGGCTGCGCGAGCTGGCGTTCGCATCGATGCGCGCCAACGTCGACGGTATCTCGGCGGTGATGGGCCACGTCCCCGGCTTGCACGGCGCCGCCAACTGGATCAAGCGAACTTTCGAGACGTGCCTTCACTTCTGGCCGTGGATCGTCGGCGGCGCGACGGCTACGGGTGTGGTCGGTACTACGGTCGTCGGGTGGTGGGCGCTGTCGCGGGTGTTACGTCGGCTGGGGGAGATCCCCGACACACACAAGTTGGATGTCCCCTCGGAGTCCGCACCGATCGCACCCGTACCGGTAGTGCTGCGCGAGGTGACATTCCGCTACCCGGGAATGGACTTTGATGCTGTTGGTCCCCTGACCGAACGTGTCAGTCCCGGTGAGCACGTCGCCGTCACCGGCGCGAACGGCTCGGGCAAAACCACGCTGATGCTGGTCCTGGCGGGCCGCGATCCCGCCACGGGCACGATCGAACGCCCCGGGGCAATCGGGCTCGGCCAATTCGGGGGAACTGCGGTGATCTTGCAGCATCCGGAGAGTCAGGTGCTGGGCAGTCGAGTCGCGGATGACGTGGTGTGGGGGTTGCCCGCCGGACACCGCACTGAGGTGGGCCGCTTGCTCGCCGAAGTCGGTTTGGAGGGATTTGCCGACCGCGACACCGGCGGCCTGTCCGGCGGGGAACTCCAACGGCTGGCTGTCGCGGCCGCGTTGGCGCGCGAACCATCACTGCTCATCGCCGATGAAGTGACGTCGATGATTGACCAGCGGGGACGAGACGACGTGCTGTCGGTGTTCTCCAACCTCGCCGGCCGGCGGCGGATGGCATTGGTGCACATCACCCACTACAACGCCGAGGCCGAGACCGCGGACCGCATGATCGCGCTCACAGGGCGAGAACCGACACATGAGGCGGACATGATTGACACGGTTGCCCCGCCAATCGCCAACGGCCCGATCGGTCACACCGAGACCGGTCCGCTGCTCGAAATCGACGGCGTCGGCCATGAATACGGCCGTGGCACCCCTTGGGCCGCAACGGCGTTGCGCAAAGTCGATCTCAAGATAGAGGAGGGCGACGGTGTGCTGATCCACGGTGGCAACGGATCGGGGAAGTCGACGCTGGCATGGATCATGGCCGGGCTGACCATACCGACCGAGGGCGCTTGTCTGCTCGACGGCAGGCCGGTGTCGAATCAAGTTGGCGCGGTGGCAATCTCGTTTCAGGCTGCACGTCTACAGCTCATGCGCGGCAGAGTTGATCACGAGGTCGCGTCGGCCGCGGGATTCTCACCTGAAGACGCCGATAGAGTGACCTCGGCGCTCGCCGGCGTCGGGTTGGACCCCGAATTGGCGCAGCGGCGAGTGGACCAACTCAGCGGCGGGCAGATGCGTCGGGTGGTGCTGGCAGGACTGCTTTCTCGCGCACCGCGCGCTCTTGTACTCGACGAACCCCTGGCCGGACTCGACGCCGCTGGCCAGCGCTCTTTGGTGCAGATGCTGCACGGGCTGCGACGCGCCGGGCTGACGGTAGTCGTCATCTCCCATGATTTCTCCGGATTGGGCGATCTGTGCCCACGGGTGTTACATCTACATGCCGGCACAGTGGACTACGCGACCCTGGCCGGTAGGGGCAACTCATGACGGACGACGAACCGCGGCAGAACCGGCCCCTTGTCGTGCTGCGCGCGGTACCGGGACTCTCCCCGATCCACGACCTCTGGGCGGGCACCAAACTCATCACCGCATTGGCGGTTTCAGCACTGCTGGCTAGCTATCCGGGATGGGCACCGATCGCACTGACCGCCGCATTGTTGATCGTCGCCGCGCGACTGGCGCACATTCCGCGGGGCGTGCTGCCGTCGGTACCGCGCTGGTTGTGGATCACCGCCGTGCTGGCCGCAGCGATGTCGGCGCTGGCCGGCGGCAGCCCCTTCGTCGACGTCGGCCCGTTCACTGTCGGGCTCGGCGGCCTGTTGGACGTATTGCGGTTCGCATCGCTCACCGGCGTTATGCTCGGACTCGCCGGCATGGTTTCGTGGACCACTAACGTCGCCGATGTCGCGCCAGCGCTTGCCGTCCTGGGTCGTCCCCTACGGTTAATGCGCATTCCCATTGACGAGTGGGCGGTGGCCACTGCGTTGGCGATGCGCGCGTTCCCGATGCTTCTCGAGGAGTTCCGGATCCTCTACGCCGCTCGGCGGCTGCGGCCCAAACCACCCCCGCCGGCTACCTGGCGGGCACGTATCCGCGTCTGGGGAGTAAACATCACCGACGTACTGGCCGCCGCGATCACGGTAGCGCTGCGACGCGCCGACGAGATGGGTGACGCGATCACCGCCCGGGGCGGCACCGGCCAAATCTCGGCAATGCCGTCGCGGCCTCAAACCCGCGACTGGGTGGCTCTGTCGGTGGTAGCGCTGGTGTGTGGCGCCGCGCTGATCGCTGAACTCATGCTCTTCCCCACGACGATGCACTAAACAAGCCGCGATCAAATTGCAATTCGGTGCTCTGGGCCCCAAACCCGTTGCGGCGTTCGTGCCAGCCGGACTGGCGCTAAACCGGCCAGTCGCCGAGTCAGGGTGAGGTAAATCAGAACCGGGCAGTGGTCGAACGCCACACCAGCCAAGACGGTTCGACCACAGCCGACGCCGAGGGTTACCACGCCTGCACATGCGGCTGACCCTCGCAGTGGCGGTCGTACGATTGCTGCACCTCACCGCCGCGGTCGTCATCCGCGAGCAAATATGGCGACGGCGCTGGCCGACTTGATCCGGCCGGGAGCTGCGGCGGCTGACGATCTGCGCGGCTCCCGATTGTGATGCCGCCGTACTGGGCTTGTCGCGCAACCGATCCCGCATCTTCTGCGACACCGGCAACTGCGGCAGCCTCCAGCATGTCGCGAACGGCGTGCGAGGGAGGCGTAGCGCACGCTAGCGTCGATTGCCATGCGCGACGGGCGGCGTGACCTCGACATCGTGATCTATGGGGCCACCGGTTTCGTCGGCAGGCTGACCGCTGAGTACCTCGCCAAAGCACGGCCGGATATCCGCGTCGGGTTGGCCGGCCGGTCTGCTGACCGGCTGCGCGCCGTCCGGCACTCGCTCGGCGCCGCCGCACAGAGCTGGCCGCTGATCGTGGCCGATCTGTCACAACCGGCAGCGCTGGAGGCGATGGCGGACCAAGCCCGGGTGGTGATCAGTGCGGTGGGGCCCTACAGCAGACGTGGTTTGCCGGTCGTGGCGGCCTGCGCTGCATCTGGGACCGACTATGTGGATTTGACGGGCGAGGTTCCGTTCGTCCGCCAGAGCATCGACGGGCACCACAAGCAGGCCGCCGACAACGGTGTCCGCATCGTGCACTCCTGCGGATTCGATTCGATTCCTTCGGATTTGAATGTCTATGCCCTACACCGCCGCATCCTTGACGACGACGCAGGCGAATTGGGCGAGACCACCTTCGTTTTGCGTGGGTACTCGGGCGGCTTCAGTGGCGGCACGGTGGGCACGATGGTCGAACTGATGCAAATCGGCTGGGGCGATCCCACGATGCGGCGGTTGCTCGAGGATCCGTACAGCCTCAGTCCTGACCGCAGTGCCGAGCCCGAACTCGGGCCTCAGCAGGATCTGCCGTTGCGCAGGGGGACAGACATTGCGCCCGAGCTCACGGGATTGTGGATGTGCGGGTATCTGATGGCGCTTTACAACACTCGGTGTGTGCGGCGAACCAACGCGCTGCTCAACTGGGCTTATGGTCGCCGGTTGCGCTACACCGAGACGTTGAGCATGGGTTCGTCCTTCGCCGCGCCCGCCTTCGCGGCGTGGGGCAACGTGGGCCTCGTCAGCGCCGCCCGATTCGGCGGCGGGTACTTGGGGTTGCTCCCTCCTGAGCTGCTCAAGAGAATCATGCCGCCGTCGGACACCGGCTACAACAAAGGTTCGCGGGGCTACTACAAGGTCGAGACCTACACCACGACGACGCGCGGGGCGCGGTATGTGGCCACGATGACTCAGCAGGGCGACCCCGGCTATGCGGCCACAGCGGCCATGGTGGGTGAGAGCGCGATTGCCCTTGCCTGCCAACGGGATCGATTGCCCGACAGGTTGGGTGTGCTGACGCCGGCTGCGGCGATGGGCGATGTGCTGTTGGCGCGGCTACCCGCCGCCGGAGTGACGATCAACACCGCCCGCCTGAACTGACAGCCTTGGGGGTCAGGGCATGTAGAAGCCGCGGATCCGGTGGTACCGGCCGCGTCCGAGCAGCGCGTTGGCTGCCTGCAAGCCCGACATCACAGCGGCCTCGATGCATCCGGCATTGATGCCGGAATCGGTCCAATCGCCCGCCAAAACGAGGTTGTCATAACCACTTTCATCCGACCGCAGACGATACTTATCCGAGCCGGGAACTGACTGCACGTACCGATCTGAGGGATCGATGTTGACGCTGACGTGCTGGGTGTTCAACGCGGAGATGCCCCGGTGGCCGTTTGCCCCGCACAGCAGGTGCCACCCGAACCCTTGTTCGGTCATCGCGCCCGGTAGGTACAGCCCCACATGCCGGTCGAGGTAACCGACAGCCTGGGTAAGCACACGCCGCCGGCACTGGCCGACATAGTCGGCGTGGTCGTCGGTGGTCGGCCACTCCGCGTCCAGGGCGCCACAGAAGTACGCGACAGTTCGTGGGCGAAAGTGTTCGGGCCACTCCTCGGCCCACAACGTCTGCGGCATCGACGCCCAGGTATCGAAGGGCGCAACATAGCCGCTGGTGGTGACGCCCGGGCTGGCCCACCCCAGCGCCGACTCGTCGGGCTGCAGCCACAGTTGGAATGCCTGGGTGGCAACGGTGCGCACATGCGTCGTCATCTCGCGCCATTCCGGACTGTCGGCGATGATTTCCGGCGCCACCAGCTCGACCATGCCGAGCGATACGGCCAGCACGACGTGATCGAAGTCGATACCTCGTCGCAGCAGCCTCGTCTCGGCATCCTCGCGCTGACCGAAATATGATTCCAGGTCATCGAATCCGGCTTTTGCGTCGATTTGGTCGGCCAGCGGGGTATTCGGGAATATCGGAAGGCCGCCGATCCTGGTGAGCGGTTCGTAGTGGTCGACACCGTCGGCAAGCCCCACCTGCCGACCGATTGTGATCGCGTCGATGACCTGGCGGCGGTCGTCCAGATGCAACGCGTCAACGCGATGGAAGAATTCGAACTGGACACCGCGCCTTCGCAGCGCCTGATAAAGCGGTGCGATCACGACGTCGCCCATTCCGGCGGTCATCTTCCAGAAGAAGGCACCCTTGTACTGGAAAAGTGCGATGCCGGTGAGCAATACGGCCAACCCCGCAGCGAACGCAGGGCGCTCGTAGTCACCGTCCTCGTAGCCGAACACCATGTCGTACAGGCCACGCACCAGCGGAAAGTCCAGCACATCGGGGTGGGCGCCGTGACGCAGAATCCACGCGCCGTAGTCCTCATCGTTGATGGCTCGGAAACCTCGAGGGTCGGTGACCAAGCTGTCGGCGATCAATCCACGCACCGTTGCGGTAAGAAGCGATATCAGCAGCCAGAATCGTTTCTGGTCGGGTCGGCGCTCGTATTCGATCGCTTGGCGCACAGCGTCGAGGGGCCCCCCGAGCAGTCCGGCCCGAATCGCCTCGGGCGGAAGGGGATTGGCCAATTCCGCCAGCGTGGCGAGCACTCCGCGCTGGATCACTTCAAGCCAGCGTGTCGACGTGGCGTCAGGGGAGGTAGACAAGACGAGGGGACCAGCGGCCGTCTCGATCAGCGAGTCGGAGAAGTCCAGTATCAGCTGCAAGGCCCGTCGTAGGAATCCGATCACGGTCAGTTCCCGGCCTGTCGCGTGCGGCTCACCGGGCAGCTCGTCGTTGCGGGCGAAGCGTCCCGTCCACACCAGCCAGTCATCGCCTGACCGATCCGCCATACCGAGGTTGTCCGCCGGAATCAGCGCCTGATCCCAGCTGCGGATGGGTGCGGCGGGATCCGTTGTGGCACGGTCGAGTTCGGCGTAGCACTCACGAAGAAGCGCGAAGGCGTTCTCGTAGGAACCCAGCCAGACGTGCAGGCCGTGCTCCTCGATCCGTCCGTGTTGCCCGCGGCTGGAGGCAGCCTTGCCGCCCAATCGCCATCCGCGCTGATACACGGTGATCGACTCGATACGATCGCGCCAGCCGGGTTCTGACAGCCGCCATGCGGCGCTCAGGCCGGCCATGCCTCCGCCGAGGATGGCCACCCGTCCGCGGGGCCGCCTCACCCGAGCAGCGCTCGCGCGCGCGCGAGCTCAGGCCAAGTTTGGTCCTCTGGAAATCGGCTCAGCGCGTCGACCAGCGCCGCCCGCGCGGGCTCACCGAGTAGCTCGAAATCATCTGCGGCGGCGCGTAATTCGAATACATGGACGCCTTGGGTTTGCGCTAGCTCAATGGCGGACCGCAGGCCCGCGTGCCGGGCTTGCGGGTCGTCATACGTTAGAGCCCTGATACGCAGCAAGTCCGCGTCGTACATGCGAAAGCCGGTTTCATCTGCCATCTGGAGCGCGAGCTCTACGCGTTCGCGCGCCGCGTCCTTCATGCCGGCGGCGTTGAGCACCCGCGCCAAGGCGGCGTCGTACGACCCGAGAAACGCCTTCCTGCCGATCGCGCGCCACGCCTCGACGACCGCGGTCAGGTTGCCGATATGCTCCTGCAATGCAGCTGGTTCGGCTGTACCCGCAACGAGCGCGGCGCGCGCTGCCAACGAGGCCTTGTTGCACGTTGCGATCCCGACCCATTCGTCGAAGCCGTTCTGCTCACCAAGGCGGGCGACCTCTTCGGTCAGTTCGGCGGCGCGATCAAATTGGCCGGCTTCGCTGCGTATCCCTGTTTCTATCGCCCGCCCATAGCACAGGGTGAACGCGCCATGCGGGAAGGGCAGCTTTTCGCACCGGCGGTCCATCTGCGCGAAGGCGGTCTCTACGCCCGCCAGGTCGCCCTGCATGAATCGCGTAAGCGCGACAAAGCTATACATCGCCGCCAACGGGTCATTGGGCGCGAACCACGCCCCTTCGATTTCCGGCGACCCGATGTGATCGAGTTCGGCCGCGGCTGCCTCCAGCGTGGCCCGGGCCGTGTGGTACTGGCCGCGGAACACTGCCAGCGCGCCGCGCGACGCGTCGTTGGCCACCCGGTACCACTCCGGCATGTCCTCAAGCGTCATCCTGAGCGCCTCCACCAACTGTGTCGCTCGGTGGAGGTCGCCAACCGCGCCGTAGTAGCTCCACAGGGCGCTGAAAGTCGCGAACATCTCCGGAGTCGGCTCGTCTCCGATGAGCTGCAGGCACCGTTCGAACTCGGCGGCTGCCTCCGTACTTGCGTGGCCCGCTGCCGCCGAGGTGAGGAACCCGCGCTCCAGGCGAACGGCAACCTCGCGCCGATCGCGCGCCTGATTAGCCGCGAGCCGCTCGATGTTCTCCAGTGCACGGGTGAGGTGGGCGCGGGCCTCGCCGAGCGCGCCGCGCTGCCGGGCGTTGGCAGAGGCTTTCTGGTAGGCCGATGCTGCCTCGTCGAACCGCGCGGCTTGCTGGTAGTGGTGCGCTACCAGCGGCCATTCCGGGGCCCCGTCGGCCGCCGTCGCGACGAGCGCATCTGCGATTCGACTGTGCAGTCTGCGCCGAAGACTCGGCGGCGACAGCTCTGCGGCCACCTCGCGCAGAAGCTCGTGGTGGAAGCGCCAGCTGTCTTTGCCGACCGGCTGGAGCACCCGGCCACGCCCGAGCTCCTGGAGCACATCGTCGACCTGGTGCTTGCTCAGCTCGACCACGGATGACAGCAGGCGTCGATCGAAACGGCTGCCGATGAGCGCGGCCGCCTCGACTACGAAGAGCGCATCCGTGCTCGACCGCAGGCGGGCGAACAACGCTTCATAGAGAGTGTCGGGTACTAGAGTGGACTCGGCGGCATCGGAGGAGTGCTCCTTGAGCTTGGCCACAACTTCCTCGATAAACAGTGGGATGCCGTCGCAGCGGTCTCGCACCGCCTGTCGCGCGTCCGGTGGCATCCCCGGATCCAGTGCCAGGATCAGTTTGTCGGCTTCGGCGTCGCTGAGAGGCTCCAAGTCGAACACCTCGGTATTGCCGGGCAGTGCCGGAAGCTGGCGCCCGGTGATGACCACGAGCAGCCGGCCGCTGTCCTCACGAAGTAGCGCCCGCACTACCTCGATGGTGTCCTCATCGAACCAGTGCATGTCTTCGGCCAGCACCAGCCCGGGTCCTGTTCCCAGGCACGCCAACAGATATTCGTGAATGCCCTCTGCGATCTGTTCGTACAGCTTTCCGCCGCCGGCGCGAACGGGTTCATAGCCGCTCTCCGGATCGATGCCAAGGACGGGCGCCAATAGCGGGACGATCGCGGCCGGGTCCAACGAGCGCTTCCGGACCTCGGCCTCCAGCCGGCGAATGCGGTCCGCCGCATCCGATTTGCGCTTGAACCCGCACCGCACTTCCAGCATCCGCCGTACCGGGCGCAAACCGACATCGCTGTGAAATGGTGATCCGAACAGACCCAGCACGACAGCGCCGGCTTGTTCGGCCATGTCGACGGCGACATTGGCGAGGCGAGTCTTGCCGATCCCGCCCTCGCCCTGAAACGCGATTCCCGGCGTCGCCAGCGTGCCGGCCGTCGCCTCTGCCCAGCTTTTCCGAAGGGAGGCGAGCTCACGCTCCCGGCCGACCCAGAATCCGCGCGTGCTGGTCGCGGCGTCGCGTTCAGAGGCCACGCGGTAGTGGGCGACCAAACCTTCCACGCCCTTCACGGATTTCGGTGGCAGCGCTTCGAGTTCGAACGCATCCCGCACGAGCCGTTCAACGGTCTCGGAGATGACGACTGTCCCTGGCTCAGCGAGGTCGCATATTCGGGCGGCGAGGTTGGCCCCGAAACCGAAGACGTCATCGACGGCGGTGTCGAGGTAGACCAGTCCCCGATGAATACCGACCCGCACGCTGATGTCGACCCCGAACCCTTTCTGCACCTGCTCGCTGAGCCTGCTGACCTGACGCACGATGTCGAGTCCGGCCCGCACCGCGCGGTGCACGTCGTTCTCGTGGGCTTTCGGGTGACCAAACACCGCCAGCAGCCCGTCACCATGCGTGGAGCCGATGTGTCCCTCGTAACGGTCGACGACCTCATGAGCGTGGTGGTGGTATCTACCGAGAACGGTGCGATAGAGCTCGGGTTCGATGCGGGTGGACAGCGCGGTGGAATCAACCAGGTCGGCGAACAGAATCGTCAGGCGACGGATCTCCCCGGTGTCTCCGGGGCTGGCAAGCAGTTCTTCTGCGTCAGCGTTGCTGCGGTCGACCGCCAGCACCTGCCCGGCCAGAGCGTCGGCAGTCGCCCGATCGCCTCTGTTGATCGCCTGCACAGCGCGGTCGAGCAACTCATCGATCGTGGGCTGGGTCACCGATGAACGCACTCTGCGATTGTGGCTGGCATGTTGGGCCAGCTATGGCGGAAGTCTCCTGCGCCGCAAGGCCGTGAGCGCGGCCACCTCGAGAGCCCCGACTGCGTGGCCTCATCGATACATCCGGTGTTCATGCCCGAAACCGTTCCGTCGCTGACAAATACATGGTTTGTGTAACGTTCCCAACCGACAGATTTATCGGTCGGCGCCTGGTCGTTCAAGATCTCTCACAGTCCGACGATGACCTCTTTGTCGGCGGGCGCAGCCGTGGGATTGGTCGCGTTCGTCAGGCGCACCGTTCCCGTGTAGTTCGCGCCGATGAAGCGTTGATCCTTGAGGACTACCCGGAACTCTGTGGCCTGTGCGGGTAGCAACTCCGGGTCGAAGCCGATCGAATATGCGGGAATCTTCGTTTGGGGTAAGCCGACCCGACTGAACGCAGAGGCGGCCTGCAGGGTCCGCGGATAGCTCGTCGGGTCCACCGTGACCGGATCAGACGGCTGGGGCTCGTCGTCGGATGGTGCGGTCCACCATGGCCCGGAGATCGCGGCCTGAAGCACCGAAGCGCCAGTCCTCACCTGAAGATCGACGAGTTCGTGGATGATTCGCACCCAGGCGTCCAGCCCCCAGTCTCCGTCTTTGTCGGTTTTCGACGCGTTCTCCGTGATGGTCTTGAATTCGCGGAGATAGCCACGCGTCATGTCGGCGGCGTGCCCCATCCTGTTCTTCGGGCCGGTCATGGCGCACCACCTTGCTGTGTCTCGTTCGCCTGGCCCCCTTGCTGCGCCTCGTTGGCTCGAACGCGCGGATTCCGGGGCTGGTTAATCCTTTCCAGGAACTCCAGCGGCGAGCTGACCAGTCGCCCAGTGACCTTCTGGCTGAAATCTGTGACGTCGCTCAGCCGCAGACCTCCGGCCATCCACTTCTCGGCCACGTCGAAGTAATCGCTCACCAGTCCTTCAACCGAATCGGTCCAGAGGTTGACGGCCGTTGCGACGACGTGCGTCGATGGCCCCGAAGTAGCGGTCTGGGGATCTTCCTCCGGCTGTTCGTGATCGTAGTAGTCGAACCCGCGCGCCTCTGGCCGCGGATCGACGGCGGGACCGAAGAGAAACTCCGATGACGCTGTGCCGTAACCCGTCAGGCAGACCAATCGCTGCTGCGCGTAGGGCGACAAGCCGCTGATGTGGATCACTTTCCGGGTCCGCACCCGGACCCCGGGCAGATCTGGGTTGCGGTCTTGATTGGTCACCCACATGTTGATGTAGCCGCGATCGACAAGCACCTGACCATCGCCTGGACCGGGTGTGGGGTCGTCCAGGTCGTAATCGAGGCGGGCTTCGCACTCGCCTATGGTCGGGAAGTACTTCAGCGCGGTTGTGATCTCGAGGGCGCCAAGGCCGCCGAAGCCGACCGTCTCGAGGACGCGCCGCCAACGGTCGCTCCTGAACGGGTCACGAAATGGTGCCATCCTCACGAAGAAGTCGGGGTAGTTCTCGTTCCAGTTGAACGGATTGACGATCGCTTTCAAATTGTTAAGCGAAATGTCGTCCGAACAGAGGTCGGTGTCGACCACCGCGGCCTGCAGGCGGTCGACCGTCACGATCCCGGATCGGCACAACGGTATGTTCAGCGTCGACGGGTCGACCACTTCCATGTCGGGCGCGGCGGCAGCTTCGCGGAACCCGTAGTAGTTCGCCCGGCCCACAAACCGAGACTGCACCCCGTTGAGGTAATCGTCGAAGCGGTCGTCAACGTTCTGCAGCCGCGCTTCGTACGGCTTTTCCTCAGGTCCTACCGCGGCCAACGCCGGCGCCATCGCAGCCTTGAGGTCCGACTTTGACGATGCCAACAGCGGCGTAGGGGCGACCTGCTGTATGCGTGCCGCAGCTGAGAGACCATAGAACAGCCGGTGCTTCTGCGGCGCGGTTAGGCGTGGCGCGTTGCCTTGCTCGGCTTGCTTGGCTTGCGCGCCGAGCCTGGCGCAGGCCTCACCCAAATTCGGGGACTGCTGCGCGTTCTCACGGAAAAAGAAGTCCTCGACCTCGCGGTACCACCCGGTATTCCGCGATGCCTTCGGGAGAAATTCATCCAGCGTCGTCCCAACGGCGGGGTTACCGGATTTGGCGGCAGCCTCGTCGAGCGCACCGTATACCTCGAATAGATCACGCAGCGCCGCCATAGCGCCCCCTCGCTCCGTTTGCCCAGCTAGCATACCGTGAGACGTGCACACACAGAGCAAATTTCGGGGGAAGGGTTAACTGCTGGTGGACCGGGGGACTGGCGACGGCAGCATCAACGATCTGCCGTGGGCGTCGGTATTTGATCCAGCCGCCAATGCACGTGCACTCAGCGCGATACAGGCGCAAGGATTTCGGGCAGCCAGTGAGATTGTTGATCGCTTCGCCCGCATCACCACGACGGGTTTAAGCCGCGACGCCAGATCTACGACATCGGCTGGACCCTTTACCGATGACCAGCGCGCTGATCTCTTCGGCGCCACCGACATCGAGCCGTTGATCCGGTCATGGTGGGTGATGATCGGCCAATTTCTGCTCGGATCTGCCCCCCGTGTGCCTGATCCGGATTCGGCGCACGAAGCCAGCCTCGATTTTTCGAACGCCGCAATAGAAGGGCGGTTGGAGCTCGCGGCCACCTCACCTGGTACCGCGAAAGCCGAAGTGTGGCTGCATAACAGGGCCACAGCCGATCTTGGGCAGATTCAGTTGCGGTGCAGCGACTTGCTGGCCCACGACGGCAGTGTGGTCAAATCCGGTGCGGTGATGTTCGAGCCCTCCGCAGTTGCCATGCCCGGCAGGTCGAGTCGGGGCATCGAGATGAGCATTGAAGTGCTGCAGGGGGTTCAGCCAGGCACCTACCGTGGCACATTGCTGGCGCAGCGGCACCCGAAGCTGTGGCTGCCCGTCGTGCTCACGGTTCGCGTGCCGCTCACGTGACCGACATCGCTGACCCATCCGACTTGGTGGTCGGCGTGGACAATCGACTCCGTGAGATCGCCAAGCTCGTTCGCCGGTCGATGCTCGACGCGATGCCCGACGGCGAACCAAGCCAATGGCTCTATGCCCTGATGCGGGAATACCCCTCGCGACCGGGAAAGGCGTTGCGGCCTGCGCTGTGTTTGTCCGCTGGCCGCGCCTTCGGTGCCAGCAGTGACGATCTACTCGGCCTCGCCGTTGCCATTGAGCTGCTGCACAACGCGTTTCTCGTTCACGACGACGTCGCCGACGGAAGCGAAATGCGCCGAGGCAGACCCACTTTGGCTGCCCAGTATGGCACGGCGGCTGCGGTCAACGCTGGCGACGGACTCGCGGTGGTGGCAGGACAGGTGCTGCGCCGGGCGACGCACCGGCTGAATCGTGAACTCGCTGAGCTGGTCTGGGCGGAGTTCGACACCATGGCGTTGCGGACGCTGGAGGGCCAGGCCACCGAGATCGGTTGGCAACTCGACAATGTGGACAAGCTGAGACCCGAAGACTATTTGAATCTGATCATGCACAAGACGTGCTGGTACACCACCATCCACCCACTTCGTGTCGGCGCGATCGTCGGTTCCGCGGGCACGGCGGATCTGCGTCCATTGGTGCGCTTCGGGTTTCATTTCGGCGCCGCGTTCCAGATACGCGACGACTTGCTCAATCTTGTTGGCGACGAACAAATGTATGGCAAGGAAATCTTGGGCGATCTGTACGAAGGCAAACGCACCCTGCCACTCATGCACTTGCTGAGCGTCGCGCAGAACGATGACCTCGCTGTCGTTCGTGATTATCTCGCCCGCACGCGGTCCGAGCGTTCACCCGAGATGGTTCGCGGTGTTCGCGCGCTGATGGATACTTACGACAGCATTGCGTTTACCCGCGAGTACGCCGAAGGAATACTGCTGGTCGCCGAGGAGTACTTCGAGCAAGCCTTCGCCGACGCAACGCCGGGGCCGGATCTGGATTTTCTGCGCGCCCTTGTGCCCTTTGTGTGGGCCCGGTGGCGATGAGCTAGGGCCGGCAGACAAATCCATTGCGCGGCAGGATCTCTACCATCAACGGGTCGAATACTTTGGTTCCGCCATGCCCAATCGGCATGATCGTCACGGTGGCCATCGTTTCGATCAGCGCACGTTTGCGGTCCAGCGGCAATTCGCGGAAGGCGACTCTCGGGTCGTCGGCGTCGATCACATCACCGAAATAGCGGTGAGCGTCTGGACCGAACATCTGTGACTCCACATCGGCTAGCCGCCGCCTGATTCGTTCGGTCGCGGTGCGCAGTTGATCGCGAGTCAGCACGCCGTCGGCGAAGTCGGTTGCCAGCATGTCAAGTCGGGACCTTAACGCTGCCTGCTCCTCTCGTAGTAGCGCGGCGTCCTCTGAGGTGCCGCCCAGAAGGGCGCGCCACGCATCAGGCTGTGCCAGTGCGTTTGCCACCCGCCAGATAACCCAGTTATCTACCTCGGCTTGTTTGCGCGAGATCCCGTAGCAGTGCTTGCACACGTACACCACCCGGCCCACCTGAGCCTTGGTGGTGGTCGTGACCGTCGCGCCACACTTGCCGCACCGTGCGAGACCGGTGAGCAGGTACTTGCGTCCGGTCCAGGGAGCCCGCCGCGACGGGTCGGCGAGGATGTCGCGCACGGCGCGCCACAGCGCCTCGGGCACGATGGCCGGCCAGTCCGCCTTGCCGAGGATTTCATCTCTGTAGAAGCGAAAGCCGGCGTAGCGCGGTCGCACCAACGTCTGCTTGACCGATCTGCCGGTCCACGCGTTGCCACGAGTGGTCTTGATGCCCGCGCTGTTCCATTGTGCAGCAATGGAATACAGCGACGCGCTGGCAAGTATGGCCGAGTATGCCTCGCGCAGCGCTCCCGCCTCGGTGTCGACGACTTCGCCAGCCTCGGTGTACCCGAATGGTCGTGGACCTATCCACCAGATGCCGGCCTCGGCCCGCTGACGCGCTGCACGTTTCTGCCGAGCCGATTTGCGTTCGATCTCAGCGCGCGAAACCGCACCTTTGATCCGCGCGAACAACCGACCGTTGTCGGTGGACAGGTCGGCATCGCCTCCCACGCTGGCCAGCGCGAGATGCTTGTCGTCGGCGAGGTCGATGAAGTGCTCGAGTTCCATCGGCCGGCGGTGCAGGCGGTCCAGGTCCCACACGACCACCGCGCCGATGACTCCGGTTCGGATGTCGTCGAGCATCTGCTCGTAGGCCGGCCGGGGTCCCTTGGTCGCCGACCTGTCGTTATCCACGTACTCGTGGGGGATCCACGCCCGCGCACCGCACAGTTTGAGGCAATCCTCACGCTGGCGGGTGATCGCAAGTTCGTCACCGTACTTATCGACGGACTGACGCAGGTACACCGCAGCTTCCATATGCAGACACTAGGCGCGACCTTGCCACGGTAGCGCCGTTCCCGGTCTTACCTCGCCAACGGCATCAACCCCCGATGTGGCGCTTCAAACGTTGTCACCGTTGTCCTCATCGCCAATCCCGTTGGCGGTTTGGCTCGGGACGAACAGGTCCCCGATTTCGCCGTCCCCGGCTGCTGCGCAGCATCGTGACGAGCGCCGGCGTCAGTGGCGCCAGGTGGCGTGACCCGTCCGTCTGCAGCCCGCGGACGCGGCCGAGCGTGCCGGCGGCGACGAGCTAGTCCCCGCCGACGACGGATGTGGCGCGGAAAAGCGATAGGTGAAGGACTGTCCGGTGTTGATGTTGGGCGTTGCGGGATCGTCACCGCGGGGCGTTGAGGTGCTGTAACGGCACCGCGGAGTGCATGGTCGGGGTTTCGGCGCGCCCGCCGAGGGGTATTCGCACTTTGCTCGGGGGGTCACTCAGTGGGTGTACGCGGGGTCAAAACACACGGCACCCAACGGGACTAGAAGTCGACGCTGGTGCTTGCCTGAGGCGAATCTTGACCAGCAGGACAAGGAGTTCACTGTGACAGTCAAAAAGATTGCGGTCGGAACGCTCATGGCCGGTGCGCTGGGGATGGGGGTCCTTGGCGTGGGAAGTGCTGTGGCTCAAGCCAAACCGAATGGCTCCGATCCATGCGCGCCGGGGATTAGTTGTTGGTCACCGGGAGATCCCCCCGGGCATAACCCGTTCGGTCCGCCCGGACAGGTGATGAAGGGGAACCCAGTGGTTCCGGGGCTCACCGGGGTCCCGCCGGGCCATTGGAATGATCCGGCGTGGGCAGGTCTGCCGTCCACCTGGCTGCCCGACAACTGGGAAGACCTCGGCATTCTCCCGGGCACGCCTCCGTTCCCGCTGGTCTGGAACCCTGACCTCTCGGCATGGGGCGTTTGGATCACGCCCGGACAGTTCATCGTCTACACGCCGTAGCTTGTCGGAAACGAGATGGCCGTCCTCACCGCGAGGGCGGCCATTTTCGTGTCGACGGCAGGTGACAACCTAGTACGCGAATCGCGGATCGCGCCTTCCTTCTGACCCGCCAAAAGGCGCGCGGATACAGCAACCCATCATCGGCCAAGAGGCGCGCACCTGCCTGCTAGCCGATTCTCGTTTCATGCCCGGTACGAACGTGTAGCACCAGAAACCCCACAGGCGCCATCCTTGCGCGCGTAGCCGTTTGAGTTGCCGCTTTTTCGGCGAGAATGAGGTGGAATCAATCGGAATCGGCCAGTCGCCACGAAGCACTTTTGACGGCTATATCGCCTGTCTTCCGAGCAGTTTCGAGAACATGTAGGGGGCCTGCGCGCACCGCAGTTCGGTAATCCGTTGTGTGAACGCGCCTCCCGGTTATCGCGTCCGCGCAGAAGTCTCAAAGGTAACGTTATGGGTTTCTCGAAAGCCGCGGCGAAAGTATCCAGTGCAGCGCGGGTCACGACTTTGATCGCCGTTCGTGCTGGCGGGTTTGCTCGACACCAAATACTCGACCCGGCTCCCGGCTTAAACTTCCGCCGTGTTCTCGGAGACGCGCTATGCGCTGAACGGCGACCTGCGCGTCGCCTATCGCACGTCGCGCGAAGGTCCACGAGACATCGTGTTCGTCCCGACCTGGTTCACGTGCTGTGAGGTTCTTCCGGAGCTACCGTCCATTCAAGGGTGGGTCGAGGCGATGACATCGCTCGGTCGGCTCATCTTCTTCGACCAACCGGGCACAGGAGGCTCCGATCCCGTCACAGCGGGCGCGCTGCCGACCTTGGAGCAATGGGCCGACAGCATCACCGCGGTGCTCGACGATCTCGGGAGCCCAGAAGCGGTCCTCATCGCGGGCGTCGGCGCATTCGCGACGGGAGCGCTATTCGCCGCAACACATCCGTCTCGCACAAGTGCGCTGGTCGCCCTCGAGGTCTATGCGGATCCGATGGCTCAACGAACTGATGGGCTCGTCCCCGAGGAAGTCCTCGCCGCGATGGTCGGCATATGGGGCACGGGAGACATCGAACGTGTGTTGAATCCGGACATGCCGTGGAACGAGGAGATCCGGGCAACGTGGGCTCGGCTGGAACGTATGGCCGCGAGTCCAGGAACCGCTGCTCTCATGATGCCTCTAGTGTCCGAAATGGACGTGCGGGCGCTGCTTCCGGCAGTCCGCGTGCCAACCCTGGTCGTCCAGCACGCCGACGATCCGGTGGTCCTGCCCGAGTGGGGCAAGGACGTCGCTGACCGCATATCTGGCGCGAAGTACGTCGAACTGCCGGGACGCAACATATTCCACTTCGTTGAACCCTGGCGGTCGTCGTTCCAGGAGATCGCCGAGTTCCTGACCGGTCACCAGGCCGACGTGGCCGAGGACCGTGTGCTTGCCACGGTGCTTTTCACCGACATCGTGGACTCGACGCGCCGGGCGGCGGAGATCGGTGACCGGGATTGGCATGCGCTGCTTGATGCGCACGACGCCGTCGTCCGATCTCAACTCGCTCGCTTTCGAGGCCGCGAGGTAAGCACATCGGGAGACAGCTTCCTGGCGATGTTCGACGGTCCACAGCGAGCGATCCGCTGCGCGATGGCCATCCGCGATGCCGTGCAAGCACTCGGCATCGAGGTACGGGCTGGGTTGCACACCGGCGAGTGCGAGGTCCGCGGCGATGACATCGGCGGCATCGCGGTACACATCGGCGCACGGGTGAGCGCACTGGCGGGGCCGAACGACGTACTCGTGTCCAGCACGCTGCGCGATTTGGTGATCGGGTCGGGGCTGGAGTTTGAGGAGCGGGGTCCGTATGAACTCAAGGGCGTGCCCGGCGAGTGGCGTCTCTTCGCCGTCGCCTCGTAGTTGCCGCTGCGGGTGAAACGGCTGGTGCGGTCGCTCGGGGCGTTGGGCGTACCAGAACTAACGTCGTGAAATTTCTCAAAGGTCGCAGCGAAAGTGTTAGGGGAATCGTGTGGTTACCGGATTGATCCCGCTCGTGCTGACGTCTGGTTTTTTCTTGAGACCAAAAACTCGACCCGGCTCCCGTCTTAAACTTCCGCCGTGTTCTCGGAGACGCGCTATGCGATGAACGGGGACTTGTGTGTCGCCTATCGCACCTCGCCCGAGGGTCCCTGCGACATTGTGTTCGTCTCTAACTGGTATACAAACTGTGAGGTCTTTCCGGAGCTGCCATCGCTTCAAGGATGGGTCGAGGCGATGACATCGCTCGGTCGGCTAATCTTCTTCGACCAGCCCGGCACCGGAGCGTCCGATCCCACGACATCGGCCGCACTGCCAACCTTGGAGCAATGGGCTGACAGCATCACCGCCGTGCTTGACGATCTCGGGAGTCGTGAAACAGTCCTCGTCGCGATCGACGGGGCAGTCGCGACAGCGGCCTTGTTCGCAGCAACACATCCGTCCCGCACCACCGCACTCGTCGTGATCGAAGGCTACGCAGATGCGGGAGACAGCCCCCCGTCGCTTAGAGAGGAAGTTCTCCCTGCGTTTGTCGACATGTGGCGTACAGCAGAGTTCCAGCATCTATTCAACCCGGACATGCCGTGGAACGAGGAGATCCGGGCAGCGTGGGCACGACATAATCGCCTCGCGGCAAGCCCAGGAACCGTTGCTCTCATGCTGCCTCTTGTGGCTGAATTGAACGTGCGCGCGATCCTTCCCGCCGTCTCCGTGCCCACCCTTGTCCTCCAGCACGCCGACGACCCACTGATCACACCCGCAATGGGCAAGGATGTCGCCGATCACATACCGGCCGCGAAATACGTTGAGCTGCCTGGGCGCAACATTTTCCACGTCGTCGAACCGTGGCGGGATTCCTTCCGGGAGATCGCCGAGTTTCTCACCGGTCACCAGGCCGACGTGGCCGATGATCGGGTTCTTGCCACGGTGCTTTTCACCGACATTGTGGACTCGACGCGCCGGGCAGCGGAGGTGGGTGACCGTGACTGGCGTGCGTTGCTCGATGCGCACGACGCCGTCGTCCGATCTCAACTCGCCCGCTTTCGAGGTCGCGAGGTAAGCACTTCGGGAGACAGCTTCCTCGCGATGTTCGACGGCCCCCAACGAGCGATCCGTTGCGCCATGGCGATCCGCGACGCGGTGCAGTCGCTCGGCATCCAGGTGCGGGCCGGGTTGCACACCGGCGAGTGCGAAGTTCGCGGTGATGACATCGGCGGCATCGCGGTACACATTGGCGCACGGGTGAGCGCTCTGGCCGGACCGAACGACGTGCTCGTGTCGAGCACGCTGCGCGATCTGGTGATCGGGTCAGGACTCGAGTTCGAAGACCGAGGCGATCACACGCTCAAAGGAGTGCCTGGCGAATGGCGACTCTTCGCCGTCGCCCCGTAGCCGCACTTACGGCGATAAGTCCCGGTGTACTTGTTCGGGCGTTTCTACCGCTGATCGAGTACCGCTGTGCGACCGCCGGATTGCGGTAACAACCCGCGCCTACCGGCCCTGCGCCAGCGGATGCCTGCCCACCTCCGTTACCAGTGTCAGCCACGTGTTCACTGCCCCACGGGACGGGGTGGACCGCCCCACCGATGGTCTCTGGTCGGTGGGACGGGATGGGTGCGCTATTGCTGCGCGGATGGATCAATGTCGGTGCGTATGTGGGGTTCTCGATAACCGTAGATGGTGACCGTGCGGGAAGCCCTTGTGGGACAGTCGTCGCGGTGCCTGTGACCGGTGAGAAATCCCTCGCCAGGACCCTTCGCGAGAATCACTTGCGGTGAGTGAGACATCCCAGACGTTGACCGATTTCCTTGGCGCGCTCGCTTTCTACCCGGCGAATGCGGTTGTTGTCGGGAGGCGATGGCTGGAGAGTCGGGCGAAAGATGAGGAGATCGGCGGCGAAGGTGAAGGCGACAATTTGGACGTCGCCCCCGTAGGCGGCATGAATGGTGAAGGTGATGATTCCGCCTGAGATCTGGATCGCCGCGACTTCGTCGATGGCCGCGACGTAGTCAGGGTCGTGCTCTTCGGGGTTATCGACGCGGGCGAATCCGGCGGTCCCACAGGCGGAAATCAAGTTGTCATCGGCCTCGAGGATGGGGTCTGTGATGGCGAAGAGAGTCCCGCGCAGGACAGGTGGGCCGTCGCTCGCGATGAGGGGGTCCGCGTCCCCGAAGGCCAGGGCATGACCGCTTACGCGGACCCACAGGTTGCCTGGGTTTCCGTGGCCGTGGACGGGAAGCTGGATGCTGGAGAAATTGGTGATTTGACCGTCGATTGAGCCGGTCGCTGTACAGGTGAAGTCGGCGTAGCTCATCGCGGGCCTGCGTCGAGGAGCATTTCAAAATCGACACCGACGGCGGAGGGGGCGGCGAGCGTGAGTTGGATGGTGGTGGGCGGTGCGAAGTGGAAGGAGTTGTCGGTCGCCCCGGCAGGCAGGTTGGTGAGTTCGTTTGGCAGCAGGGTTGGCAGCACCACATTGGTGGGGCCGAGGGGGACGTTGTCGATCTGATAGGCGACGGCCCATGTTCCTCCGGTAAGGACCGGCTTTCCGTGGCTGAAGCCGCTTCTTGGAGCTTGCATTTGCGGGGTACCCGTCGGTGGAGTGGTGAAGACCCCAGCATCGACCCGGAATAGCGGCTGACCGGCGAGGGCACTAGGCGATGGCGCGCCGAGGGATTCGCTCCAGCGGACAGTTCCGGCGATGAGAGTGTCCACCGGATTGGACAGAACCTCGACGTGGTAGGTGAATCGCTCAAAGATCGAATCGGTTCCCTGCACGCCGATGTCGGTGACGAGGGTGATGAGGCCAGTGCTGGGGTCGATCTCGACGGTGTTGGTATCGACGGCAAAGATGAACTCGCTATGCGAGTTGGTGATGGAGGCGAGGTCTACCTTGGAGCAGGCCTGAGCCTGAAGTGTCGTGCTGCCAAGTATGACCCCGACTTTTTGTTGCGTCACCGACCGATGGCTCTTCAGATGCACTGCGACGGTGCCGGTGAAGATTTGCATCTGCTGAGGCGGGTTGCCGACGAAGAAGGCCAAACTTGCGGGGGAATTGAGGCGGCTGTCCGGAGGAGTGGAGGTCGCGTCGATGGTGATCGGTGGCAGAACTCCCATGCGGGTTCCCCTTGATCAATGAAGCCCACTCGAACTCCGAATCCGGGTGTTCGATTCACGCTTCGATACGAAACGATAGTGCAGAATGGCAGCGTAGCGGAGCCGATTCGTCACCCTCGATGAAACCAACGTCAGCGTCGGGCGGCGTGCGTGGGCTTAACCGTCGGATGGAGGGCGGTTCCCGCCCTTGATGCCGATGATTTCGACGGAGCGCCAAACGTTGGGCGAATAGGACACGACCGCGGTTGCTAAATCTCCCTCCGGCCAGACTGTGAGAACCCCGCCTTCACTGATCTTGTAACTGGCGGGTTCCAGCCCGTCGTAAACCTCCACGGTGTTATCGGCAAACGTAATACGGAAGTTGTAGAGGTAGCCCATCTCGGGAAGTCTTTCACGGATGGTGAAGCTCCGCGATCACCTGACCGGCCATCACCGTGCCGCGTGACGCCGGTTCGTCGGGCAGGGTGACCGCAACGCCGCAGCCGCCGCATCAGGCCGTACCCGAAATGGCTCCCGAGCCCCGCGGTTACGGCATAACCAACCTTCGTACCTGAGGACGGAACCTGTCCATCACCTTCGCCGTGACACGCTGTCGGCCGCGGCTTAACCCCGTGTCCGGAGCACCCCGCACCGGGCGAATGCGGGCGGGCGATTGCGGACTTGAATCTGCCTGGCAATCGGCTGCTACGGGTGCGAAGACGGATCGCGGTCACCCAGACGGCGTAACGCAATCGGGCCTTAGCACCATCTCAGCGCCGGGTAGTTGGCCCGCAAAAATAGCGTCCGAGAGCATGTTTGACTGCCCTTAGGCTCGAAGCATGCAGCTGCCGCCTGACCGCTTCGACGACGTGCGCCGCGAATGGATCGCCTATCACCAAAGCTGGTCGACCATTCAGCGTCGCCGCGCCGAGCAGCTGGGTCGCGTGGTCCGCAAGCGCCAGCGGATCCGCACCTCAGCAGTGCCCGACCCGCACGACGACACCTTGATCGCTCCACTGTGGCTGCGCGCGTCGAAATCGCCTGGCGCCCAGGTGGAATTGTGCGCGGTGCTGCTGGCTGCCCTGGTCGCACCGATCGGATGGCCAGCCGGCGTCGTGGCCTACCAGGCGATCGTGCGGCTGATTCCCCACACGCTGCGGGCGTTTCCGATTGCGGCGATGCTGTGGACCGGAGCCGCGCTGGGCCTGCTCGGGCTGCTGCTCTACGCGTTGTGCTATGACCCCGCAGGGTCATTCGGCCAGATCGCCGCGTTGCCGTGGTGCTGCCTGCAGGTGGCTGGGGTGCCGGTGGTCGCCGGCATCTATGGGATCGCCAACGGCTGGTTGGCCCTTGGCGGCTCCGAACAGTGGTGGCCCCTGACACCCGCCAAGCGCGCATTGACCGCCGCGGACGCCGCCGCTGTTCTCGGCGGCTACGATCTCACCGGCCCGGCGTCGTTGCCGCCGCACCGCTCAACGAGGCGGGGGAGAGGACGCTGCCATGACGCGCACGTGTCGCTGTCCCCGTGAATTACCCCGTCTGTCAATGCAATCCGGGACCGTCGTGGTGTCAGACCGGGGGATTAGGTTGCGGGCATGAGGATCTTCTTTGCTTTTCTCGTCATGGGCATGATCGCTTTCGCCGTAGCGCTGATCGCGGTGGCCGAAGCGCTCGTGGCGGCGCTGCCCTATCTCGCCGTCGCTTTGGTCGTGGTCCTGCTGCTGCGCCTGCTCGACCGCCGCAGCACACCGCCGGCACCGGTGCGCCCCGCGGCAGCGCCGCCGGCCGGATGGGTGCTGGTGCCGGTGCAGATGGTGCCGATCGAGGCGTCGCGGCCTGCGGTCATCGACATCGATGTCCTCGGCGAGAACGGCACCCGCCGTGAGTGAGCAGACGGTCGCTGCGCCCGAGAACGAGGAGTGGGTGAATCAACTGTTCACCGAAACCCCGCTTCCGTTGCGCGCCAGGCCCGCTGGCCATGCCGGTGACGACGATCTACCTGAAGGCGACGACGAGTCACCGCCCAGCGAGCCGCCCGTCGAACTGGACGTAGAGCCCGCCGCCGCGCCCGTCGACGCCGACGCCGGCGCCAAACGCGTCGGGCTCTGGCTGTGCGCCGGCGCTGTCGCTGTGGCGGCGCTGATGATCGTCGCGTTCGCTGTATTCGGCGGCGGGCCCGACCCTGAACCCGGCCTGCGACACCAGGGAATAGTTGTGCCACCGGGCTTTTCGGCTGCTCCCACGACCAGCGCACTATCGGCGCCAGTGGGGGAGACGGCCGTGCCCTTCACCGCGGCCACCGCCGGTTGCGGGCCCGGCTCGACCTCGCCACAAGCGCTCACAGACACCAGCACCGACTCGGCGTGGGTGTGCGCCCGCGGCAGCCAGGAGAGCTTCCTGGACGGCCAGGTGCTGCATGTGCGCTTCACCTGCGAGCAGTCTCGGCCCGAGTCGGCGTGCAGCTACATGCTCACCTCGGTGTCGGTCACACCGGGCTGGGTCGCCAAAACCGTCGGCGGCCAGGACAACTGGCTGGCCCACCGGGTGGTGACCCGGCTGCAATTCAACTTTTTCAACGGCAACCAGCTGGCCGCCGATCCGTTCTTCGTCGACACCAACAGCGTGCACGGCCCGGTGACCGCCACCCTGCCCACCCGCGTGCTGGCGTCGCGTGTCGACGTGCTCGTCCTGCACACCGGCCGCCCGCCGGCCGCCCCGCTACCGACGGGAACTGACGACCAGAGCGCGACCGCCACGCCCGCCCCGACCGAAACCCCCAGTGACGCCACGGTGTTCACCGATCCGGTGGATGCGACGTTCGCGATGAGCCAACTGCAGTTCCTGGGTCATGCGCCCAGCTGAACGGGCCATGTCGGCGACGTGGCGCCACCGTCTCGACACCGGCCAGCGCCGCGCCCGCACCGCCGGGGCGGCCACTCTGGTGGTGTGTGCTGTGCTCGGCGCGTGCGCGGGGGCCAAAGACTTTCTCACCGTACCGCACCCGGACGACGCCGACGTGGAGGCGATCGCCACCAGGGTCGCCAACGAGCGTGCCGCCGCCGGCGAGTTCGCCGCGGATTTCGTGTGGGCGGTGCTGACGACGCCGAGCTCGAAAAGCGCTGCCCTGCAACGTTACCTCACACCACCGGACTCGCCGGCGCCCACGCCGGCCCCGGCGACCGGCTCGCTTCCCGCGGCGGTCATCACCACCCCGAAGGTGTGGTCGGTTGTCCCGGCCGGCTCGACCGGGGATGTCGGCGAGTACTGCGTCACCATCGAGGTGCAGCAGCGGCCCTATGCCTCCGCGGAGGCGACGCGCGCGTTTTACCGTGTGCCCGTGGCGATCTGGAACTATCAGCCGCGCGCCATGGACATGCCCACCCCCATCAGCGACCCCGGCCCCGGCGCCGATGTGAAGATCGGCTACACCCATCCGCTGGATACCGCCAGCGCGGTCTATGGGGTCGTCAGCGGATTCGTCACCACCTACCTGACCGCCACCAGTGGGCTGGACCGTTATGTGATGGCGGATTCCTGGATCAAACCGGTTGGCGGCTACCACAGCGCCGTGCTTACCACCGCCGCGACCGACGTTGCGATCCCCGATAACGCCTCTTCGGGGACCCGAATCCACGTGCGCGCCAGCGTGTCTGCGCAAACATCGCAGTTCGCGGTGCTGAACTTCAGCTTCCCGCTGTCCGTCGAAAATAGCGGCGGAACCTGGATGATCGCCGACATAGACTTGATCCCACAGACCAGCGAGGAGACCGCCGCCACACCGGTGGGCACTCCGCACAGCTGAAAGGTGTTATTGCATGCGGTATTTGGCTGATGGGTTGTTCACCTCGGGCACGTCGATCGCGTACATGATCGAAGGCCTGCTCGCCGCGGTCGCCCTGGTGGCCGGCACCATGACCACCCTGGGCAAAACGTCCAAAGAAGGCGCCGGCGCCGGAATGACTCACCAGTTCCTCGTCATCGGACTGTCGGTCACCATCTTCCTTTCCGCGGGCATCGCCGCACTGATCACCCACGAATTCCAGAGCCACGGCGTGACCAACCACGTCAATGTCCCCAACCCCTGGGGCCAGTGATGATCGACGAGTCACCGGCCAAAGTCTGGTCCGACCAACGTGATCTGCCGATCTACCTCGGCGACGCCGGCGACGGCTTCCGGTTGCCGTTCAAGGAGCGCTGGCGCCTGCCCGACGCGTGCGCGGCGCTGATCGGCTTCATCGTCACCGGCACCGCGGTCACACTCAACCTCGACAGCGGGCGTGCGCTGCTGATCCTCGTCGTCGGTGTGGCGGTCACCGCCGCCGCGGTGTGGGTGCTGTCGAAACTGCCCGCCTCACGGCCGTCGATCCGCACCCGCTTCGCGTGGTTTGTCGCCGACCTTCGGCCGCACGTGTCGTGCTCGCATCCGCCCAACGACGCTGCCCGGCGATGAGTTCGGCCCGCTACGACTGCCCGCGCGCCGCTGTCGGCAACCTTCGGTTCACCGATACCGGCGTGTACGCCGACTACCTGGTATCGGGTCTGCCGTTCATCTTCATGGCCAAAGACGCCCAAGACCGGGTCGCCGATGTGCACGCCGAGCTGCTGCGGGCGCTGCCGTCGGGCGCCATGCTCAGCGGGCTGACCACCGACGTGTCAACGCGCAACATCGCCCGGCGGATGGTGTTCGCCCACCCCGACCTGCACCCGGCGCAGATCGGCAGCGGCGCAGCGCTTCCCGCGCATACCCGCGACTGGGTCGCGCACTGCCGGACGTGGGAATCGGCGTTGCGGCGCAGGGGATCACGCCGCCGCATCTACTGGCTGAGCCTGCCCCTGGACTACGGACTGAGCGGGGCCACCGCGACGGGCACCTGGCAGCGGCGGCTGACCTCGATCGTCGGCGCCGACAAGGACAGCGCCGAGTCGCTGAACCGGTACCGGGAACTCGCGGCGGGCATGGTTGGCGCGCTGCCGCCGTCGCTGTTCGCCAAACCGGCCAGCGCCGAACAGATCTGGTGGCACTGGAACTACACCGCCAGCCGCCACGTCTGGCGCCAACCGCTGCCGAGCACACCGTATGACCCGGATGCGCGGCTGCCGGGGTCGGCGTTCACCCCGGTGTGGACAGACCCCTCCGGTGCGGGCGCGCGGGGCCGACGCTGGCGAGCCGCGCGCAGCGACGCCGAGGTGTTCCTGCGCACCTACCGCGATCCCGACGACGGCATCGCCGACTCGTATCAAGCGTTTCTGGGCATCGAGTCGTTCCCGGACACCGGCGTGCGCTGGCCGCAGTCGACGCTGTTCAAGATGCTCGATGACCTGAGCACACCGAGCGCCACGGTGGACTGGACGATCCACGTGACCTTCGACTCCGCCGACGTGGCGGTGGCCACCGCGCACAACGTCATCCTCAACATCAAAGACCAGGCCCGCCAGATCGGCCGGCACGCCCACAGCGACGACGAACTGGTCCGAAAGCTGGCGTCGGGCAAGCAACTTGCCTCCGCGCTCAAACGCGGCGCCGAGCGCGGAGTGAACGCCGCCGTGCTGGTGGCCGCGGCAGCCCCCGATCCGCAGACCGTCGACACCGCGATCACCGAAGTCGTCCGGCGCTACCGCAGACAGGGACTGGACCTGCGACGGCGCCGCGGCAGCCAGCAGACGTGGTGGCGCGCATTCAACCCCGGCACCGAAACCTCTGCGGCGCTGCAGGAGATCCGCAATCCGACCACCACCGCGGCGTTCGCGAAGTTCGTTCCGCTGCTGGCCACCGGGCTGGGCAACAACACCGGTGTGCCGCTGGGGGAGACGATCACCAGCCCGGGCCTGCGCGAGGTCGTGCTGCTAGATCTGCTCAACGCCCCCGCCCGCGACAATCCGGGCAACCTCGTGATCGGCGGCTCACCGGGACGGGGTAAGAGCCAGTGCGCGAAGAACTTGATCCTGTCCTGGCTGCGGATGGGCGCCGGGGTGCATCTCATCGACCCGACCGAGGCGCGCGAGCACGAACACGCGCTGAGCATGTTCGACGACGGCCGCAAGATCGTCATCGACGCCAGACGGCCGCGGTTCACCCTCGACGGGCTGCGCATCTTCGGATTCGCCGAAGCCGCCGAACGCACGGTGGATCATCTGTTGCCGCAGATGGGCTTTTCCCCGGTCAGCCCGCAGGCCGCGCGGCTGAAGGGGCTGCTGGCACCAGAGTCGCGGCACGCCAACGGAATCGGCGCCACCAACGGGCTGATCACCTTGCTGCGGGACCGGACGCGGCCCGACCGCGTCAGCGTCGACGACGACCTGCTGGTCGCCCTGGAAGGGTTGCGCGCCGAACGGCTGCTGGCGCCGATGTTCGACGACACCGCCCCGCCGCCGGATCTGTCACGGCAGCTGGTCATCTGGAACTTCGGCGGACTGAAGCTGCCCACGGTCACCGAGGAATATCAGGCCCACCTGCACCACCAGAGCACCCCGAGTGCGCGCGCCGCCCAGGCCCTCTACGGGATGGCCGCCGAGCTGGCGCAGTCGATGTTCTTCGCCCGCGACACGACACCCGACGTCTTCGTGGTGGAGGAGTGCGCGGCCTGGACGCACTCCCCAGGCGGGCAGCGCTGCGCCAACACCCTGATCCGCCAAGGCCGCAAGGCGTGGACACAGTTCGTCGGGATCAGCCAGGCGCCGCGCCACGACTTCGGTGTGCTCGAGGACCACTTCATCGAGCAGCGAATCTGCTTGGGATTCAAGGAATCCGCGATCGCCGAGGACACCCTGCGCTGGTGCAACCGCGATCTGGCGCGCCACCCCAAACTGCTGGCCGACTACGTCACCAACACCAGCCCCGCCCAGATCATGGCCTACGGCGACGACACCATCGATCACCGCCACGGCCGGGTGATTCCCGGCCGCGAAGGTGAGGCGTGGATGCTCGACGAGTTCGGCGGGTGGGGCAAAATCCGGCTGTTCTCGGCCCCGACACCGGAATTGGCCGAGCTTTACGACACCAACCCGTACCGCAGGCGGATGCGCACCGGGACCACACCGTGACGGTGCGCGTGGCGTACTGGCTGGCGCGTCACCCCCGTGTCCGATGCAACGTGCGGGTTTTCGTTGCGCTGCAGGCGCTTTCGGTGCTGGCAGTGTGCACCGCACCGGCGGCCGGGGCGTCCACCAACGCCGTGGTGCTCAATTGGACGGGTCTGCACGACAGCTACGGGGTGCCCGTCGGCGACTACTACCTGTCGCTGGCCTCGGTGCGCGATCAGCTCATCGCCGCCGGGCCGCAGGGGTCGGCGTGGGATCCCGCGACGTGGGGTGCGTGGATGGTGCACGGCTGGGACGTGTTGTTGACCAGCGTGGCCGCGGCCAGCATGCTGACCGCCGAAGTGGGCTTTTTCGTCGGGGTCATCACGCTGGCGCTGTGGGTGATGCGGGTGACGATCTCGACGTATTGGCTGACGGTGATCGGCGAGGTCGCCAGGGCGATCAGCACCGCGGTCATCAATGTCACGACCCGGTGGGGGCTGATCGCGGTCGCGGTGCCGGTCGGCGTGTTCCTCGGGGTGCTGGCCGTGCGGCGCGGTGAAGCGGGCCGGGGCGCGACGTTGATTCTGACCGCGCTGACCATGCCCGCGCTGGCGGTGACGGTGTTCTCCGATCCGGCCGGGATGATGTACGGGCCCGACGGGCTGCTGGCGTTCGGCCGGCGCATCGGCTTCTCCACCGCCGAGGCCGCCACCCATAACGGGCCCGTTAGCGGCGGCGGTTTCACCGGCCAGGTCGACGCGCTGACGGCCAGCCTGATCACCCACGCGGTGCGGGAACCGTTGCAGGTCTTCAACTTCGGGCACGTCGTGGACCGCGTCGGCGGCTGCGGGGCGCAATGGTCGGCGGGGGTGCGTGCCGGAGCCTTCGATGGGCCGATCACCGCGATGGCGCGCTGCGGGGACGGCGCGGCGGTGCGCTACGCGCAGCACCTCGACGGCACCAACGTGTGGACGGGGCTGGTGCTGGTGGCCGCGGCGCTGCTGTTCGGGTGGTTCATGGTGTCGGCAGGCGCCTCGGTGTTCATGGCGTCGCTGCGCGCGCTGTACACCACCGTCAAGCTGGTGCCCAGCCTGTTGGCCGGTGCGATCTCCGGTGCACCGCAGCGCCACGCCCAAGCGGTGGTGTGGCAGTTTTTCAAGCATGGCCTGGAGGTGACGGTGTTCATCGTGTTCGTCAGCGTGATCGGGCTGGCGATCGAACGCCTCATCGCCGCGCCGCTGCCCGCCGAGCTCGGCGGCGCCAATCCGTTTGCCCACGTGGTGATGATGGCCGCGGCGTCGGTGGCGGCGCTGTATCTGTTGCACCACATCCGCGCCGATCTGGCCGGGCGTCCCGCCGGTCCGGGACTGCTGGTGCGCGGCGCCGAGGTCGTCGGCGGTCTGGCGATGAGCGCCGCGGTGGGCGGGGTGAGCTCGGCCGCGCTGGGTGGGGCGCGCGGCCTGCGCAGCAAGCTGGGGTCGGGCGACAAGGCGCCGTGGGAGGTGCTCGACGAAATGGCCAGTGGCGCGCCAACGAAGGTGTTGGGTGAACCGCTGGAGGGTTTCGATCCGGTGCCGACCGCCGCCGACACCGCGGCGGCGCACGACGTCGGGGTCTCGGGAGGGGCGGGGGACCGGGTCGCGGGCCGGTCGTCGGGTGACGGCGCGGAGGTGGTGGGTGTCGATCCGATAGCGGTGGGCGAGGCGGGCTCGGGCGGCCGACGGGGATCGACGCTGGAGGCTCTGGGTGCGGGGCTGGAGGGCGCAGCGGGTTTCGGTGCTGTGGCGGAGGTGGTCACGGTCGAGCCCATCGGCGACACGGCGAGCACCGGTGTCGGGGAAGACATTCCGCTGCCGCAGGAACCTCCGGAGGACCATCTGCTGCCGCCGCCGGACGAGGCGGACGCGTCACCGACTACCGTCGACCCCATCACCGGCTAGCAGGAGGGCCGCGCAGACGTGAATTCGCCGACCGAGCACCGCCGCGCGTTCGACGCGGCCATTACCCGGTTGCAGGGCGGTGACCGCGACGGCGCGCTGGCCACGTTCACTCGAATCACCGCGCAGAACCCGGCGATGTCGGATGCCTGGATGGGCCGCCTCGCCTGCGGAGATCACAGCCTGGCCGCCTTGGCGGGTGCGCACGAGAACTCCCGCGCCCTGTATCGCGAAAGCCGCCGCATCGGGCTCGAAGACGGCGCCCTTCAGGCGACGGTGGCGGCGCCGCTGTATCTCCCGCTGACCGTCTGGTCGCGCGGGACGATCGCGCTGGCGTATGCCAGTGCGCTGATCACCGCGCGCCGCTACGCCGAGGCCGAGGCGGTGCTCGCCGATGCCGCATTGGTGGAAGACACCCAGGCCGCGCAGTTGCGCCAGTTCGTGCTGGCCGCCTTGTATCACCTGACCGCCCGCTGGACCGATGTGCGCGCCGTCACCGAGGTCAGCCCGCCGCGCCACGCCACCTACACCAACCGCGAGACTGCCGCCGCGACAACGGCTTTGCGCGCGTCGGCGCTGGCCAGCCTGGGTGGGTTGGCGCCCGCATTGGAGCTCGCCGAGACAATCGACACACCGAATCAGCTGATCGCCGCCGACACCGCGCTGACCCGCGGCTGGTGTCTGCGCGAGTTGGGCCGAGAAGACGAGGCGCAGGCCGCTTTTCGCGCCGCAGTGATCGACGGTGAGCTGATCCGCCAGGCGCGTGACGCGCTGGACAATCCGCACTACCGCATCGTGGTGACCGACCCTGAGTCGATCGAGAGCCGCACCGACAAGTGGGATCCCGCCACCCAGGTCAGCCCCGATGCGCGCGCCGAGGCCGAACTCGCCTCCCACCGCCAGAAGGTGCTGTCGGCGGCGCAGAGCCGCATCGAGGAACTCGTCGGTCTGGAGGCCGCCAAGGAGCAGATCGCGGTGTGGCGCACCGAGATTCAGATCGAGCAACTGATGGCCGCCCAGGGCGAGCCCGTCGAGTCGGCCAACGAGAACCACATGGTGTTCCTCGGCCCGCCCGGCACCGCCAAAACGACCTTCGCCCGGGTGGTCGGTGAGGTGCTGTTCGGGTTGGGCAAGATCGCGCGCCCCGACGTCAAGGAAGTCACCGAGGAGGACATCGTCGTCGGCTACGTGTCGCAGACCGCCACCCGGATGAAGGAGGTCTGCGAAGAGGCGCGCGGCGGAGTGCTTTTCATCGACGAGGCCTACCGGCTGGTGCCCAAGACTGAAGGCCACTCCTTCGGTCTGGATGCGATCAACACCCTGCTGAAGTACATGGAGGATCTCCGCGACGAACTCGTGGTGATCGTGGCCGGCTACCCCGAGGAGATGAAGGCGTTCCTGAAGGCCAATGTCGGCCTGGCTTCACGGTTTCACTTCACGCTGACCTTCACCAGCTACGCGCCCGAGGAGATCGTCGCGATCGGCCAGCAGATGGCCGCCAAGGAACGGCTGGCGGTCAGCGCGCAAGCGTGGTCGCTGCTGCGTGATGAGGCGGCGCGGCTGCGCGGAATCCGTTCGGGCAGCGGCACATTGCTCGATGTCGCCGGCAACGGCCGTTATGCCCGCAAGGTCGTCGCCGCCTGCAAACGCGAACGGGCGCGACGCCTGCACAAGTTGGCGCCGTCTCCGCAGCAGCTCGAGGAACTGGTGCGCGCCGATCCGGCGGTGCTAGGTGTGCACGAAGAGGACATGGTGCGGGCGTTGGCGGAGTCGGGTCCGGCGGCGGATTGAGGGTTTGCGGGTTCGAGTCCCTAGCTCGCTCCAGCGAGGCGACGCGTTTGGAGATAGCTGTAGAGATCGCCGTTCTTCCTGGCGAGCAATGTCTGGAACATTGGGGTTTTCCGATCGTCATACGCAATAGTTGATTCTATCGAGTGCAGTCGTCTGGCCAGGCAAAGATTGGATGGATCGGCAGCCCGAGTCCGCAGGCACGGCGACTTCGTCGACAGGTGCCGGTTCCGAGCAGGCCACGGCCAAATTTAATAACGGTCCCCACCGGCCGGGGATTTCGTCACAAGGTGGTCGTTTTTGTGTAGCACGAAGGAAACATTGCGCCATTGACGCGTCGGATCAATCACATTTTGTAGCTCGATCTGAAACATCCCGTTCTTTTCAGCTAACTGCGATGTAACTTCTGAATGTGCCTTTTCCGCTAGAGCTGCACTGCGTGACCGGGCGGTATCAGATGAGTTGCGACGAGACGATTGCCGAGGGACGCAGTGACCCGCAAGTGAGCTCAATCACATAGAACGTGTTCTAAAAAGCACGTTTCTCGAGTGATACCTCTTGAGCTGCAAGGCTGACCAGCGAAGTTATTGACGCCTTCGACAAGTCCTGAAGGTGAGGAATCGCACAGTAGTGATACACATTCTTTGCTGGCAGCGGTTGCAGCAGTGTCGACACTGTGCAACTCTTTACGCAATTCCAAGACTTTCTTAACGCGCATCGAAGCGCATGGTGGGCACTAGCGAATGGGGGTAGCAGCCAGGCACTTGGCCTGGCTACTGGGGGATGCCTGTCGGCGAGACAGGAACCTCAGTTCAGCCCTGGGGGCTTGCGCCAGACAACGTCGGCTTTCAACGTCGAAGTCACGTCGATCATGCGCGTCTGAAGACAATTAGATAACAATAGAAGAAAGAGCCCAATGGCTAAGGTAGTGAGTATATGGGAAGGCCTTTCGCACGGCACGAATAGACCGACGGTGACAGTCGTCATCCCGGCTCTCAATGAGGAACGCAACTTACCGCATGTTGCGGCCCGTATGCCAAGGGATATTGATGAAATCGTATTCGTCAATGGCCCTTCAATTGACAATACCGCGGCGGTAGCGCGTGAACTTTGGCCTGACGCGGTGCACGTCAGTCAGACCCGTAAAGGCAAGGGAAACGCATTGGCTTGCGGCTTCCGCGCTGCGTCTGGCGACATCATCGTGATGATCGACGCAGACGGCAGCACCGACCCAATGGAGATCCCGCGGTACGTGGCGGCATTGACCTCAGGTGCGGATTTCGCCAAGGGGTCGCGCTTCATCCAGGGCGGTGGCAGTGCCGACATCACAAGGTTCCGGCGCCTGGGAAACTGGGGACTGAATGTCATTGTGAATGCGCTGTTTTCGACGCGATATACAGATTTGTGCTACGGCTACAACGCGTTCTGGCGGCGTTGCTTGGATGCGATGCAACTGCCGTCGACCGCTGAGTCGGAACCTCAGTGGGGAGATGGCTTCGAGATTGAAACGTTGATCAACGTACGGGTCGCGTCCAGCGGGCTCGCCATTGCCGAGGTATGTAGTTACGAAGCACATCGGATTCACGGTGAGAGCAACCTCAATGCCGTCACAGATGGTATTCGGGTGCTCCGCACAATCCGCAGGGAATTCCAGAGCGGGCGCAAGAGGGGCAAATCGGCCGTCCGGCTTGCGAAAGACTCCAAACAGCTCCGCACGGCAGGGCCGGAGGGTGGTGCCGCGGCGGGACGTGCGTCGTGACTGCTGATTCCGCAGCGGCCCGACGTGTTGTGCGGGCGCCCTTCGAAAGGGCGATGGGTCGATGACGTCACTGGACACCGTGATTGCCGACGCTTCTGATCTCCAAGCGCCATCGGAACGTCATCGGGAAGCCGGCCCTTTCTCACGCAGGCGAGGCCAGAGGAGCTCACTGCCGACTTCACTGCTACTGGTCGCTCTTGGAATCTTCCTCGTTGCATACGGCTATGCGCGTGGCCGCGAGGAGATCGGGTTTGCGTCACCGCTGTACTGGACAGGGCAATTCTTACTGTTCGCTGTCGTCGTCTACCGCGTGATGGCCCCATCCACGAAGCAGCACGAGCGTGACGTGCTCGTTTTCGTGTATGCGGCCGCCCAGTCGTTTATTCGATGGACCTACAGCCCGCACATGTTCACGTTCATCGACGAACTACAGCACTATCGGGCCCTTCGGAACGTCCTTGACTCCGGCCATCTGTTCAACGACAACTACAGCTTGCCGGTGAGCGGCCACTACCCAGGGCTGGAGAATATTGCAGCCCAACTGGTACAGACGGCCAGCATTCACCCGTTCGCCGCCGGTGTAGCGGTAGCGACGTTGACACATCTCCTGTCGACAGGGTGCATTCTGCTGCTGTTCCGAGAGCTGTCCAGGTCGAACTACGTCGCCTCGATTGGCACGCTGATCTATCTGCTGAATCCGCATGCGTCGTTCTTCAACACGTCGTTTCTGTACGAGGCGCCGGCCCTGCCGTTCGCCATCCTCGCGGTTCTTTTCGCGATCCGCTTCGCCACGCGCACCGAACACCGCCCGCTGAACTATTGGGCTGTGCTGGTCAGCACCGCACTCGTGGTGATGACTCACCATGTCACGGCCTTGTCCACGGCCGCGCTCCTGGGGGCGGTATCGATCGTCGCTGTCATTCTTCCGTGGACACGTAGCCTGGCCCCCGCGTTGGCGATATGCGCGGTCAGCTCGGCGCTTGTTGTGGCGGTCTGGATCTTCGGGGTTGCTCCGGTCACCATCGAATATCTAGGTACTCCCGTCCGCGATCTGGTGCAAAACATCGGAGCGTTCCTTACCGGCAAGGCCCCGTTGATATTGCCCGGGCCGCCCACCCCTTTGATCGATCGGTTGCTCGGTCCGTTCGGGGTGCTGGTTACGTTGATGCTGGCGCTGAACAATCTCCGCCGCGCCAAAACGCTCCGACCCCTCGAGGAATGCTGGACATGGTTGGCGCTGTGTCTCTACGGTTCTGCGAGTTTGATTCGGGTGCTGGTCAGCAATGGGTCGGAGTTGGCCGGGCGGCTCCTCACGTACGCCGCGATCTTCTCCGCCTTGGTGGTCGGCACTGTGTTGACACGGATCGTGTCGACGGCATTCCAGGGCGCACCGCCAGGCACCTCCCGATTCCGGCAGGTGATCACCGCAACCGGGATAAGGCGCCTGATCACCGCCACTGCCCCGGGCCGTATGGCAGTCGCCACACTGATCGCCTGCGTGCTACTCGCCAGCTCGATAATGACCAGCTTGCCGGCCTGGTATCAGCGTGTGCCCGGTGGATTCTGGATTGAGGGATTTGCCGGAGGAATCGACAACGTCGGTGTCAGCAGGGCGCAGTGGGCAGACAAATACGTGCGGGGCGGTATCAGGTATACCGGTGACATCGCGTCGATGTGGCTGCTTTCCACGGTTGCCAAGATGGATCCCGTGAAGAGTCCGGGAACAATCTATTACTCGGAACCGTCAAACCGATTCACAGCTCAGGAAATAGACCACATAAAGCAGTCGGCAATAATAATGGTGGACGTCGATATGAGGATGTCGCAGGATATGCCAATCGGTGAACGTTACTTCATCACGGACGTAAACGGCGGCAAGTTGAGGAAGCCGATCGACGTCGAACGGCTGGAAAAATTCGACGGGATTCCCGGGCTGTCGCGAGTATATGACTCGGGACTAGCGCGGATGTACGACCTACGCGGTGGACGGAATGCGCCGTATGCGCGGTAAATTCACACAACTCGACGGGTTCGCAGCAGCCGCAGTCATCTCGTTTGGGTTCGCGCTGCCGTGGGCTCCAGTGGCTGTCTCTTCCCCTGCGGCAGTGGTGTTGTGCTTCGTACTCGTCGGTGTGATTTGGGCGGCGGTGATTACGCCCCTGACTCCCAACCGTTCAGTGGTGACGATACTTGTCGCGATTACGAGTTGCGCGCTCGGCTGGGCGATCGTCGGCGGATTATTGTTGAATTTCCTCCCTTCCGGCCTGAACCGGACGAATTGGCTGGTATATGCGGTCATCGTCTGCATCGCCGGATATTTGATCGCCCGCTTCCGCGGTAATCAGGAAGTATTCAGTTGGCGGCATATCGAGTTTGGGGCGCCGACCTGGCGCACGGTTTTGAAACTCGGCGCCACCGCGGCTTTGCTGATCGCGGCCGTGTTGGTTTCGGTGTTCAGCAACATCGCGAAGGATCGTGAGTTCACTGAGCTGTGGCTGGTGCCGAATAATCCGGCGGGTGCCCAGGTCAAGGTGTTGGAGTCCAACTCCCCGACCCGCGCGATTGACGCGACGGTCGGCGTTAAAAACCAGGAAGGGGAGTCGAGGCGCTACACGCTCGTCTTCGACAGCGGGGCAAACGTCACCACCACAAATTTCACGCTTGGCCCCGAGGAAGAAATGACCAAGGTCGTACCTATCGACGGAGACGAAGCGTCCGCCGCGCTGTATCTCGGTGACCAGACGCAGGGCGATCCGTATCGGAAGGTGTGGGTTGCCCGGCGTTAAAGCGGCGGGGGCGAAACTGCGCCAGTCGCTGCGCGGTGGCGACCCGGCCGCGGATTCAGGGGTGAAATCGGGTGGCCATCTAGTGGTCCGCATCGCGATCGCATTGTGCAGCACCACGGCTATTACGGCTGGTCTCGGATTTCTGTTCTGGGCCGTCGCGGCACGGCTGGCCACCGCGGATGTCATCGGTCGTTCGGCCGCCGTGATCTCCACCATCGAGTTCATCGCGGTGTTCGCCACCCTGGGCCTGCATACCCTACTGATCGCCGAGTTGCCGCGCCGGTACGGTGCGCGTGCCGAGTCACTGGTTGTGACCTGCTTCGCACTGGCGGCCGGGATGGCATTGGTTGGCGCAGTGTGCGTCGCGCTCGTGCACCACATCGTTGACGACCGCGAGTCGATGTATGCGTCGCCCGAATCCGTTCTCCTCTTCGCTATCGGGACCGCGGTGAGCACGGTCGCGATCGTTCTCGACGGAGCGCTGGTTGGGTTCGCGTTACACAATCAGCAGGTACTGCGGAATCTTGTATTCGCGTTAGTGAAGCTGGCCGCACTGCCGGTCGCCGCGCTCACCGCCGGCCTGTCACCTCAGACAGTGGTGTCGGTGTGGGTACTCGGGAATCTGGCATCCGTGCTGGTATTACTCGGCCGACGGACTAGAGAGGCACGTCGACGGTTCTGGATCACACCGTCGGTGAAGGGCTTCGCGCCGATGTGGCGCACGGTCGGAGCGCACCATTGGATCAACGTGGCGATCCAGGCGCCGCGCCTCCTGCTCCCGATCATGGTGGCCGTCCAACTCGGCAGTGCGGCCAATGCGGGTTTCTATGCGGCACTGTTGATGATCACATTCATCTGGATAATCCCAAACAACCTCGGCGTGGCGATGTTCGCCCTGCACAGTGGCAACCCGACCCACTTCCGTGCAGGCTTGCAAGCGGCCATCCGGCTGTCGGCAGTAGTGTCAATCGTCGCAGCGATCGCTGGTCCGCTTCTCGCCCGTCCATTATTGGCCCTGTTCGGTCCCGAATATGTTCATGCCGACTATTGCTTTATGGCGCTGTCGATTTGCACCTTCGCTGGTGCCGTCAAAGCAATCTACATCGCTGTCCGGCGCGCCACTGGAGCCCTGACGACAGCCGCCAGAGTCGCCGTCGCAGGAGCGGCGTGGGAACTGGGCGCCGCTGAGGTCGGATTGCTCATCGGCGGGGTGACAGGTCTCGGTATCGCATTGGGCGCGGCCGCCACCGTCGAGGCAACATTCCTCTGGCCGGCAATTGCTGCCGCAAAACGCGGAGATGACATGTCGCGCAACGACAATACCCGCTTCGGCGATGAGTCACAGGCCGAATCATCCGGACAGTACGCCGGGATGCCGAGCCCGCGGCAACATCCTTTTAATCCCAGACGTCGCAGCGATACCCCGTTGGAGGAACATCTATGACGAGCTCATCCACCCGAACACCAATCTCTGCTTCAGCCCAGGACGGCGGCCACGCCGGTTCACCTGGCGCACAGACGGTTTCAGTAGTGGTGGCGGCCCACAGCGAAGACCGCTGGCCCGGGATCGTCAATGCCATCAAGGGGGCGCAGGCGCAGATCCCCCCTCCGCTAGAAGTAATCCTGGTCGTCGATCACAATCCCGCTCTCGCGCAACGAGCCCGAACCGAGATCAGCGGTGTCACTACGGTCGAGAACACGGACACAAGAGGCGCGTCGACTACTCGCAACATCGGAGTCGAGAACAGTGCCGGCGAGATCATTGTGTTCCTCGACGACGACCAGACTCCGATCCGGTCGGACTGGATCAGCATGCTGTGCCGGCACTTCGACGATCCGCTGGTCCTGGGCGTCGGCGGCGGTTTGGTGCCGGATTGGCCGGATGACATACGGCCGCAATGGTTTCCCGGCGAGTTCGACTGGGTGATCAGCACGTCGTATATCGGCATGCCGGAAACGGTCGCGCCGATTCGGAACGTGTGGGGTGGCAACACCGCAATTCGCCGATCCGTCTTTCTCTCGGTCGGCGGCTTCCGCTCCGGGTTCGGGAAGGTGGGCCATGTCTCGCGTCCGGAAGACACGGACCTATGTCTGCGGATCAAGAAGGCTCATCCGTCGGGGGTCTGGCTCTATGATCCGGACGCCGAAGTCTTGCATCTGGTTCCGCCGCAACGAAGTACCCGCAAGTATTTTCTCAGGCGATGCTGGCAAGAGGGCCGCGGGAAGGCGGCGCTGGTGCAGCTCGTCGGACCGGACGGCATCGAGTCGGAGCGGGATTACACAACCAAGGTGCTGCCGCGGGGTTTGCGCCGCGAACTGCGGACGGCGTTTCGCAGCCGTGACGTCGCGGCACTGGATCGTTGTGGCGCAATCGTTATCGGATTCGGCACTACCGCTGCCGGTTGGGTTGCCGAGGTTGCAGCCATCGCCGCCAGTCGCGCGCGATGATTCGCCTTCCGACGTGGGCGAATGGCAGCGATCGCCTGCTCGCCGGCACCCGCTTCATCGGCGGCTTCGGTGAATTTTCTGACGTGCCGTCTCACTCGGAGCTCAGCGAAGCGCTGCAAACGATCCTACGAGCAGGCCCGCAAACACGGATTGGACTGGAACCGCGGAGGACTCGGCGAATCTGGAGCAGAAGGGGAACCGCACCGGTGGTGTCCGCACTACCCGATGACGTCGCCGAGGGCAACCTTGCGGGGATGTTGGAGTTTGTGCGCCGACGGCCGGGGCCGACTCCTCCCTTCACGGTGTTCACCTCCCGAAATCACGTCGTCTTCGACATCGACCACGGGCTGGGGGACGGCCGGTTCGCGATGGAATTGCTGGAGGCGGTCTTCGATCTCGTCAGCGGAAACCGGCATGCGTGGGTTGAAAAGCGCACTACACCAATGGCGTTGCCACGGGCGGTAATCACAACATTCGGCCGCCACCCTAGTCGGGCACTGATGGCAGTTCGCAGGGCAGCTAAGTTGCGATACGCCGCCCAGGATGACCAGGGTTCTGATGCGAGACAGCACGTTCCATGGGCATCGTCGCTGGCCGTACGGATCGTCCATGTCGATGCGGCCACCGAGGAGCAGGTGGAGAATTGGCGTCGGTCGCATCCTGACACACCCGGCAGCGCCGCGGTTTGGCTCTACGTGGTGCGCAAGGCGCTGCGGGCCGTCGGCATTCCCGTCCGGGAGCGTGCTCTCGTAGCCTTCGATTCACGACGCTATTTGGCGCAGCGACACGCGGTCAAAGGAAACTTCATCGTCGGACTCTCATTCCCTATCGCCGCCGACGAACCACCTGAGGAGATCGATGACCAGATTCGCGGCCTCATTGACGCCGGCGTTCCGTTGGCGGCTCAGGCTGCGATCGGGATCCGATCACTGATCGGTGGTGGCGGTGAAACGGTCATGCCAACTGCTAGGAAAACACATGCACCCGCAGACATCATGTTTACCGACCTCGGTCGCATTCCGTATCTTGACAACGCGCCCTGGCAAGATCCCGAGAAGCGCACGATTACCGCTCTGATAGACCCTGCCGGTCCGCATAGCCTGACCATCCTCAACGGGCGGGTGAAATCTGTACGCGATATCGCTATAACCTTCCACGACAATGTATTTGACGGGGCGCTCATCGACGATGCTGCCAGGCTCATGACCAATCCGATGCAGTTCCTGGACTTCGTAGGCTCGGATGGAAACGCCAACTCACATGCTTAACGAGAAATCG